>CACWJV010000134.1 GCA_902761265.1 Oscillospiraceae bacterium
CGAGGAGGGCGCCGACGCCGTGCGCGAGACCTTTCAGATCACCGCGGCCGTCGCGGCCGGGATGCTGCTGCTGTCAAACTGGAAGCCGCAGCTTTTCTCCCGCATGGGGCCGTGCCTGCTCGGCTCGCTGCTCGTCGCGCTTGCGGCCGAGGTCGTGACCTATTTCCTCGGCGGCGGTCTGCAGATCGCGCGTATGGTGTTTGTGCTGATCTCGGTTGCGGCGCTGCTGCTGCCGTTCGGCAGTGTGACGTTCCGGCTGCCGTTCTTTGAAGGCTCGCTTTCGGCCGGGCTGATCGGAGTGATCCAGGCGTTCCAAAACGGTCTGCTGCTCAAAACACCGCAATTGCTGCAAAGCGCCCTGCTTTCCAAACAGGCGCTCGCGGCTACGGTCGATTTCGGATGTCTGCTGCTTGTCGCGGTAATCGATGTGATTATGCTCGTTTTCTATATTCTGAGCTTCTTCAATCTGACAAACAGCACCAAGCGGATGCGCAATCTGTCGATTGTCGGCCTCGCGGTGTCGTTGCTCGGCTTTGTCGTGCCGCTTGTGATGAAGCTCGTTACCCCCGACAGCGCGCTTGCGTCGGTGTCGTTCGGCTTCGGCGGCCTGCTTTGCGCGGCGATGTTCCTTGTGCAGTTTTTCCTGAACCGTGCAATTCTCAAAAAAGGCATTGAGCCGACCTATCGCGAATTTGACCCGAAGCGCAGAGAACTTCTCCATCAGGTGCGCAGGGGCGAAGTGGATCTCGATTCCTTGCCGCTGCCGATTTATGAAAGCAAAGAAGAACACGAAGAGCGCATGAAAGCGCTTGAATTACCGGGCAGTCACGCAGAGGGGTGAGCATGATGAAAAAAGGTGTAAAAGTCTTCTTAGGCGTTATGGCGGCTATTTTGCTGATTGCCATCTGCTTTGGCAGTATCGCTCTTTATCTCAAAAACGAACGAAGCAAACCGGTATTCGAACTGCCGGAACTGGATCCGGTACCCTCCGTTACGGCGCTGCCGACGAAGGAGGCCGCGGTGATTGATTATGTGCTGCGGCTCTATGACGCGGCAGTCACGGCGGACGATGTGGAGGGCGCCTGGCATACCGACGTGCATCTCGGCGAACTGCAAACGCCGTTTGCGGCCGCGGATAACGACCTTGTGCAATATATCCGCGCACAGGCAGGCGGACAGGTCGCTGCCTTCTATCCGAGCGCATCGGAACTGTTGATGTCTGAGGTGACCGATGTCCCGCAATTGCCGCTCACGACAACGGATGTGATTGCCTTTTCGGCAGAACAGGGCAGACAAGGCGAGGACGGCACAGTCAGCGAGGACGACTTCTATTTCATCGATTTTACCATTGATCCACAAAGTGTGGATACAACGGCGATGAAAGAGAGCGCGGTCTATCAGCGTATTGCGGAGCTGCTTGCGCCGGCGATGGCCATTGAAACCTGCGACATCCAGACGCTGGGCGTTACGATGAACTGTAAAATTAACCGTACAACGGATGAGCTGCAGGATGTTACGATCACGAAACAGTATCAAATTGATGCCGGCGTGCAGTTGACAGACCTTTACCGTGCACTGTCGGAAACGGGTGCCGGTGCGGTTTCCCTGCAGTATGAAACCGTTGAATTCATCAATTTCAATCACTACGCCGCTGTCTTCACCGAACGGCAGATTGCAGTGAAAAAGAATGATATGAAAGCGCTGCCTGCCAGCGTGACCGTACATTCCACTGCAACCAAGGAAGATTACAAGCTGACGTTTGACGTTTCGGTCGACGATGTTCTTGAAATTGACCAGGACGGCGTCATGACGGTGGAAGAAAACTATGACGAGCCTGTGATCGTTACGATGACACTGGAATACGACGGGCATGTATATACCGATCAATTAACCGTTTATATCACTGAAATGGAACTGGAGGCGGAAGGACAAAATGGCTGACCAAGAAATCAAAACCCAAGACGTCCTGAATGTGGAAGCCGAGCTGGAGCAACGCAAACGGGGCAATATCTACCGCAGCTATAACTATGTCGGCACCAAAGAAACGCTGGCATATCTGTTCAATGACTTTTCCAACACGTTCAGCAACATCGGTTACGGAACGCGCTATATCTGGGACGTTGTAAAAATCGACTTCGGCGTATCCGCCATCGTCAACGTGTTTACCGGCGCGTGGGACATGATCAACGATATCATCATCGGCGGTATCGTGGACAATACACGTACCCGTCTCGGTAAATTCCGTCCCTATCTGATCGGATTCCAGATCCCGTTGTCTTTGTTCGGTCTGCTGTATTGGTTTTTGCCGTACTTTTTCCCGAACACGTCGCCGACCTTTGTTCCGAAGCTGATCTTCTATTTCGCGTTTAACATCATCTCCGAAACCGCAACCACCTTCACCGGCATCGCCCGCGGCGGCTATATGGCGACGATCACGCCAAACCCAAACGAGCGTGTCCGGCTGATCACGCTCGCCGAACTGCTCACCGGCTATATGGGCGAAGATATTCCGGCCTATGTCATGGGCTTCCTCTACGATATGGTTGCCACCGGAAAATGGGATATTCCCATGCGCTCCATCTTTATGGGCATGGGTGTTTCCACAGCGCTGATCTCGTCGGCGTTTACCCTGTGGTTCTTCCTGCAATCCAAGGAACGAGTGCCGCAGTCGCTTGAAAAGCCCAACATCAAAGAAGGGTTCAAGGCAGTCTTTACAAACTATCCGGTGCTGCTGATGTGTTTGTCCGATTTCCTGGGCAATTTCGGTGTCGGCACGGAAGAGGCCAACTACTGGATCGACGTTCACGGCAGCACGCACATGATCAACACCCTGCGTGCGCTGGTCAGCGGCATCTCCGGTCCGATCGGCTCCATCAGCTATGCGTTTGTTGCGCCGCTGCGCAAGCGCTTCTCCTCCCGCTTTATCTGGGTGGGTGCGGATTTCTACGGCGATATGGTCACGCTGGGCTTCTTTGCCTTTGGTATGTATAAGAAAAACTACCTCAAAGTCTGGCCCATGCTTGTCGCTTATGGCATCAAGGAATTCCTTTCGAAGTTGTTGTTCGGCGTCAACAAGGTCATCAACGCCGACCTTTGGAACCAGGCGATGGACTTCTGCGAATGGAAAAACGGCTATCGTATGGAGGCCACAACCGGCGTTGCAAAGGGTCTTGTGATGAAGCTGCAAAATGTCGGCATGAACTCGATCCGTATGCTCGTTATGAAAAAGATCGGTTACGTGCAGGGTCTGAAGATCGGTACGCAGGACGAACGCACCAAGTTTTGGCTGTTTGCGCTGTGTACGGTCGTCCCATTCGTCACCAGCATTCTGGGTATCGTTCCGAAGCTGTTATGGCCGCTTTCCAAAGCGAGAGAGACCCAAATGTATTACGAACTGGCGCAGATGCGCGACAAGCGGATCAACACCTATGTCGAAGATTTCGACACACAGGAAGCGCCTGCTGCGGAATAAACCGCCTGCATGATTCCAATCGAATCCAATATCCGGACAGTCCCCGACGGCTGTCCGGATATTTTTATAATAAAATCTGCCATATCTGTCATTTTTCCGCGGCAATCCGCTTGCCATTTTCGCACATTAATGGTAAAATAGAAACATCTATACAAAGGAGGTCCCGAAATTGGCACAAGAACTATTAGATCGGGCAATCTGCTTTGCCACCGAAGCCCACGCCGGCCAACTGCGCAAAGACGGCAGTCCATTCATTTTACATCCGCTCGAAGACGCCGCCATCGTCGGCACTATGACGACCGACCGCGCTGTCCTCGCCGCGGCAGTGCTGCACGACACCGTGGAGGATACCGCTGTCACCCCGCAGCAGATCGCCGATGCGTTCGGTCCGCGCGTCTACGAACTGGTGATGCACGAAACCGAAAACAAACGACCGACTATCCCGCCGTCAGACACCTGGCGTGTGCGTAAAGAGGAGTCGCTGGAGCTGCTTGCAAAATCGAACGATTCCGCTGTCAAAATGCTTTGGCTCGGCGATAAACTGGCAAATCTGCGCGCGCTGCGCCGCGCCCACGACGAATTGGGACAAGCTGCGTTTGACCGGTTCAACATAGACGACCCGCTGGCACACAAATGGTATTACGGCACGATCCTTGAGCTGCTGAAAGACCTTTCGGCTTACGGGGCTTATCGGGAATATGAAGCCTGCTTCCACGCGATTTTCGATACCTATACCAACGACTGAGGGGAATATGAATATGTTTACGATTTCAACTGAAAAAGACAATAACTGCTGCATCGTTAAGCTGAACGGCCGCATTGATTCTACCAACGCCGCCGACGCCGAGGCAATGATCACCGGCGCGATTGAGGGATCGTCCGGCGAACTCGTGCTGGATGCGCAAAATCTCAGCTATATTTCCAGTGCCGGTCTGCGTGTGGTGCTGCGCCTCAAAAAGGCGAACGCAACAACCAAAATCATCAACGCCAGCTCCGACGTTTACGAGATCTTCGATATGACCGGCTTTACGGAGATGATGGATATTTCCAAAGCCTACCGGGAGCTTTCGGTTGACGGCTGCGAAGTGATCGGCGAAGGCGCCAACGGTAAGGTTTACCGCATTGACGCCGACACGATTGTGAAGGTTTACAAAAACCGCGACGCACTCGAAGAGATCCACAACGAACGCGAGCTTGCACGCAAGGCGTTCGTTATGGGCGTGCCGACCGCGATTCCGTATGACGTGGTCAAAGTGGGCGATCTCTACGGGTCCGTGTTCGAACTGCTCAACGCGAAATCCTTTGCAAAGCTGATGATTGCGCATCCCGAACAAACCGAGCAGTATGCCAAAGAGAGCGTGGAGATTCTCAAAACAATGCATAGCACCATGCTCAAACCGGGCGAACTGCCCGACAAAAAGCAGGAGGCGCTCGTCTGGGCAAACTACTGCAAAGACTATCTGCCCGAAGAGATCGGCAATAAGCTGGTCGCGCTTATCGAAGCAATTCCCGACACTTACAACATGCTGCACGGCGACTATCATATCAAAAACATCATGCAGCAAAACGGTGAAAATCTGCTGATCGATATGGACACGCTTGCCATGGGTCACCCGATCTTTGAATTTGCGGCGATCTATGCGGCCTATGTCGGCTTTAGCTGCATCGACAGAGAAAACGTCTTCCATTTCCTCGGCATTCCCTACGAGCAGGCGCAAGTTTTCTGGAAAGCGACGCTGCGCAATTATTTCGAAACCGATGATGAAGCTGTGCTGCAAAAAATCGAAGACCAGGCAGCCGTCATCTGCTATGCGCGTCTGCTGCGCCGCACCTTCCGCAAAGCCAAGGAGGACGACACCTATAAGGCAAAGCTGGTGGAATACTGCAAAAACGCGCTGTGCACCCTCGTGCCGCGCATCGATACTTTGAGCTTTTAACGATCGATGAAACTCGACAAACTATGGCAGCGGCTGGACCGTATTCAGGTGTTTCATGAGAGCTTTACGTTTGCGTCGGAAATGGGAAAACGCAGCGTCGGCACCAACGCCGCCTGCATCTCGTTTTACTTTTTCATCTCCATCATCCCGTTTTCGATCTTGCTTTGCTCCCAACTGCCGTTTACCGGAATCACCCGGGACGCACTGATCAACGCCGCCGTCCAGCTCACACCCGATTCCATCGACGGCCTTGTCAGCTCCATTATCACGGAGGCCTACACCTCACGCGTCGGTCTGTTTTCCGTGTCGCTGCTGGTGCTGCTGTGGTCGTCGTCCAAGGTGGTCACTGCGATGATCCGTTCCCTTGATACGATCTATCACGAGGACGACCGGCGCAACTACTTTGTGATCACCGGAAAATCGCTGATGTACACGGCTGTTCTGCTGGTCGGCGCCGGCGCCGTTTTGCTGATTTCCTCCCGCAGACAGACAGCGGAAGAGTTTTTGCTCAACCTCTTTCCGTCCCAAAAAGTAGCCCAGACCGTCAGCGAACACTGGCATCATCTGCTGATTCTGCTGCTTGGCGTGCTGTTTTTTGCGCTGCTGTATACCGTTTTCCCGGCCGGAAAACGACAGTATGTGTATCAGCTTCCCGGTGCGCTGTTTGCCGGCTTGGGCATGGCGCTGTTTTCGGGCTTCTTTGCCTTTTATAATTCGCGGCGCAATGTTTACCAGTCCTTCTATGGCAGCCTTGCGAGCATCGCCATTTTCCTCATGTGGCTGTATGCCTGCGTCAATATCTTTTTGCTCGGCGCCGTGCTGAACGCACATTATGCCGACGGCATCCGCCGGCTGTTTTGCCGCCGCAAATCCACGAAAGAAATAGAATAAACCTTTACATAGGAGACGATTATCATGACAATTCAAGTTCAAAACGAAAGCCCTCTTTGCACCATCAACCTTGCCGGTCGGCTCGATACGACCACCGCGCCCGAACTGGAAAAGGCTGTAACCGACAACATCGCCGGGGTGGAAACGCTGATCTTTGACCTCAAAGATCTCAGCTACACCTCCTCCGCCGGTCTGCGCGTATTCCTCAAAGCACAAAAGCTCA
>CACWJV010000135.1 GCA_902761265.1 Oscillospiraceae bacterium
AGCACAAAGATGCCGTCTTCGATTGCGTAGGGGAAGTCGTGCGCCGTCAGACCCAGTTCGCCCAGCGAGCAAAGCATGCCGCAACTTTCCACACCGCGCAGCTTGCCTTTTTTGATATGCTGTCCGCCGTGTACGACGGAGTCATCCATTGCCACGGGCACCACGTCGCCTTCTTTGAGGTTCTGTGCGCCGGTCACGATCTGGATGGGGGCGTCTTTGCCCACGTTGACCATACAGATCCACATGTGGTCGGAATCCGGGTGGCGTTCCAGCGATTCGATTTTGCCTGTAATAATATTGGAAAGGCCGGCGCCTTCCTTTTCAAACGCTTCGACTTTGGAGCCGGAAAGCGTCATTTCATCTGCAAATTCCTTATCCGTGCAGGACAGATCCACGAAATCAAGCAGCCATTTTTTGGAAAGATTCATCTGTTGGCACCTCCTTAAAACTGACCCAGAAAACGCACGTCGTTTTCATACAGCAAACGCATGTCGTCGATGTTGAAGCGGAACATAACCAGTCGCTCAAGACCGATGCCGAACGCAAAGCCGCTGTAAACGTCGGGATCGACGCCGCAGTTTTTGAGCACTTTCGGGTGCACCATGCCGCCGCCGAGAATTTCGATCCAGCCTTCGCCCTTACACATCGGGCAGCCCTTGCCGCCGCAGTTGAAGCACGAAACGTCGATTTCGCACGAGGGCTCGGTAAACGGGAAGTGGTGCGGACGCAAACGGATCTTGGTGTCTTCGCCGTAAAGGCTCTTGGCAAACGACTCGAGGTTGCCCTTGAGGTCGGCCATCGTGATGCCCTTGTCTACAACAAGGCCTTCGATCTGATGGAAGATCGGGGAGTGCGTGGCGTCAACGGCGTCGGAACGATAGACGCGGCCGGGGGCGATCACGCGGATAGGCGGTTTCTGCTGTTCCATCACGCGGATCTGGCAAGGCGAGGTCTGCGTGCGCAGCAGCATATTTTCGGTGATATAAAACGTATCCTGTGTGTCGCGTGCAGGGTGTTCCTTCGGAATATTGAGCGCTTCAAAGTTGTAGTAGTCCCATTCAATCTCGGGGCCGCTGGCAACGGAAAAGCCCATGCCGTAAAAGATATCCTTCACTTCGTCAAGCACGATCGACAACGGATGCTTGTGACCGAGTGGTTGTGTCTTTGCGGGCATCGTGACGTCGATTTTTTCCGCCTTGAGCTTTTCTTCGAGCATACGCTCCTTGATCTGCTCCACGTTTTCCTGAATATGCGCTTCGATGTCGGCGCGAATCTCGTTGGCAAGCTGACCGATCACGGGGCGTTCCTCCGCCGTCAGTTTGCCCATGCCTTTGAGAATCGCCGTCAGTTCGCCTTTTTTGCCGAGAAACTTTACGCGCGCGGCGTCCAGTTCCTGGAGCGAACGCGCCTGCTGCAGCGATTCGGCTGCCTTTGCCCGAATTTCTTCGAGTTGCTGTTTCATGTTGAACCAGTCCTTTCTGTCTATAGTCTTCGATCTTGTCGGGATAAAGAAAAAACTCCATCCCCGTGCCGCCGCTTTCGCAGCAAACCAAAGGGACGAAGAAACTCTCCGCGGTACCACCCTGATTTTTGCTCTTTGTTCCCGAGCAAACACTCTTGTACCATATAACGGTCGTAACCCGTCAAAGCCTACAGCGTATACCGCATACCGTATACGGTTCAGCTTTGCCGCTCCGAAGTGAACTTCAACACCCGAATCATGGAAAACGGCTTGCAGCTATTGCCGTTTCTCTCTGGCCCGTTCAAAGCGTCTACTCTCTTCTTCCACGCGTTGTCCTGTCTAATTTAGCACAGAATCAAATTTATTGCAAGAGATGTTGCAAAAAATCTTTAAATTTTTTCCATTCTATGATAGAATAAATCGAAAAAGAGAAACAGGAGGGTTCCAGATGCGTCTTTTAACCAGCGAAGAAATGAAACGCGTGGAAGCACACGCGGCGAAATACGGTCTGTCTTATCATCGAATGATGGAAAACGCCGGCGCTGCCTGCGCGCGCAATATCCGTTCCGTGGTAGAAAAAGAACCCGGCACACGCCGCAACGTGGCCATCCTTTGCGGCAAAGGCAACAACGGCGGCGACGGCTTCGTCATCGCACGCAAGCTGCTCGACAGCGGCTACCGCGTGTGTCTGATCCTGCTTTCCGGCTATCCCGGGACGAACGAGGCGGAATATATGTATAAGATGACGGCGGAGCTCAATATCCCGACTGTCTGGTACGACGCCGATCCGCCGAAGGCCGCGCAAACGATCAAAACGGCGGACATCCTCGTGGACGCCGTATTCGGCTTCAGCTTTTACGGCACTATCAAACCGGAACTTGCCAAGGTGTTCGCGCTGTTCAACGATGCCGAGGGTATAAAATTTGCGGTCGATATCCCGTCCGGCGCCTATTGCGACAGCGGCCGGTGCGACCCGAACTGCATCCGAGCCGACTATACAATCGCCGTATCCGCGCTCAAGCCGGCACATATTCTGCATCCGGCGTCCGACTGTTGCGGCGATATCATCATTGCATCGATCGGCATCCCGGAGGAAAGCTTTCACGCGGTCGGCAGCAGTATGTATGCCTACCACGCCAACGAGATTGCCGCGCGGTTTCCGAAACGCAGGATCGACGCGCACAAGGGCGATTTCGGTCATCTGCTGTGTATCTGCGGCAGCTATTCGATGCCCGGCGCGGCCTGTATGGCTGCCAAGGCGGCGCTGCGTTCCGGCGTCGGTCTTGTTACCTGCGCGTTCCCGCGCTCGATCTATCCGACCTTGACAGCCAAACTGACCGAAACGCTGTTTTTGCCCTTGGCGGAAACGGCCGACGGCGCATTGTCTCGCGCCTGCATTCCGGCGCTGCTTCGCCGGTTGGATCAATACGATGCGATCGTAATCGGCTGCGGCCTGTCCGTTTGTGAAGATACCGCCGCCGTGCTGCAGGCGGTGCTGGAAAACGCTAAGGTGCCCGTGATTGTGGACGCGGACGGCATCAATCTGCTTTCGAAAAATATTGATCTGCTGCAAAACGCGGCCTGCCCGGTCGTTTTAACGCCGCACCCGAAGGAAATGTCGCGTCTGTGCGGCCTTCCCGTGCCGCAGGTGCAGGCTGACCGCACCGGCACGGCACGAAACTTCTCCCACACACAGGGCGTATACGTGGTGCTGAAGGGCTCCAATACCGTCATCGCAGCGCCGGACGACAGTCATATTTACGTCAATGTGACCGGCAACAACGGACTGTCCAAAGGCGGCAGCGGCGACGTGCTCGCCGGCATGCTCGGCGCGTTTGCGGCACAAAAGCTGGATTTGCACGACGCGCTTTGCGTCGGCGTCTATCTCCACGGACACTGCGCCGACGAAGTGGCGCAGAACCTGTCGAAGACCGGCATGCTGCCGACCGATGTGATCGAAGCGCTGCCGACATGCTATGCCGCATTCGAATCCTGATGCGGGCGTATGTGTATGCGTCTCGGCACATGATTGCATACACAGCATAAGATAACAATGCTCCCCATGTTTATTTTGCGTTCTGTCGGTCATACTAGCAATGACAGCAAAAACAGGGGAGAGACGATCATGACAATAAAACGCGGTGATATTTATTACGCAGACCTGCGCCCGGTCGTCGGGTCCGAACAGGGCGGCATCCGGCCGGTGCTGATTGTGCAAAACGATATCGGCAACAAATTCAGCCCGACGGTGATCGCGGCCGCCATCACCAGCCGCACCGGCAAAACGCCGCTGCCGACGCATATTCAGGTTGACGCCAAGGACAGCGGTTTGCAAAAGGATTCGATCGTGCTGCTCGAACAGGTGCGTACATTGGACAAACAGCGGCTGCGCACCCGGATGGGTGCGCTGGACGAAAAAGACATGGCGCGGATCGACCGTGCGATCTTCGTGTCGCTTGGTCTGCCTGTCTCGGCAGATGTCGGCGCGGCGGTGCATTCCTGACGGGATGCGCCGTCTTTTTTGATACATTTGCAACATAATTGCCAATTCGTGAAATATTTTTGACGATCCAAAAAATGATTGACAACGGGAAATGAAAATGATAGAATAAACATGAATAAAAATAAAGGAGCAATGCTTTATGAAAAAGTTTCTCTGTGTGTTCCTGTCGCTTGTGCTGGCTTTTTCCGTTGTAACGGTCGCATTCGCTGCTGACGACGAAGGAAGCAATCTTGCCCAGACACTTGCCGACAAAATCGCTGACGACAATTTTATCAACGCGTTCAACGGCAAAACGCTGGAGTTCAACTCCGCGGAATTGAATCGTGATCCGTATTATGTTGGCGGCAAGTATGATGTAACGAAGATCATCAATGACGGAAAAATCAACCAGGTTGAATTCCTTGGTTTGAACCTCGGGCAGGTCTACAGCAGCCAAACGGATGTGCTCGACTGGGCGCAGCTCAGCGTGTCTTACAGCGACGTCGCAAACCTTTGGGGAGCACTCAACCAGTATATCAGCTACTAT
The DNA here is from genome assembly GCA_902761265.1 of Oscillospiraceae bacterium. GTDB lineage: Bacteria > Bacillota > Clostridia > Oscillospirales > Acutalibacteraceae > UBA6857. The sequence continues at coordinate 4,492 of CACWJV010000135.1, forward strand.
CTCAAGTATGACTATACGAATGAAGAGAAGCTCTGCACAGCGAAAAACGCCACCGGCATTGCGAAAGTTATCAGTCACATGCTCAAGGCCGGCCGCCCGGATGTCAGCGTGACCTTCCCGACCAATTATGTCAACAGAAAGACGTTCTATCAAACCATCTCCGACAAGAGCGGTCTGACCGATGCGATCATCAACGGCTGGCTGACAACAACAACCGTCAACGGTAAAACCGTCTATGAACCGAAGTTCGGCGTCAACTATCGTCCGCTTGTGATCAGCACGCTCGGCGTCCCGCTCTATAACCAAGACGGTTCCGGCGGCTCCATGGAATTGTTCGATTATTTTGATACACCGAAACAGGAATACAAGGTTCCGTCTGAACTCGGCGGCTATATCATCAAAACCGTCATTGAGACCGCTGCGACCGAAGGCCCGATCGCCTATCTTTTAAGCATTCTCAAGCGCTTTGCCGTCGGTTATCAGATCGACCTTTACAATTCTGTCAGCGCACTTCTGTATGACAAGATTGAAAAAGGCAAGGTGACGAAAGAGGCGCTGTATAGCTTTGACGTGCTGCTGAACACACTGTTCAATGACAATAACCCGAACGATACCGGTCGTCTGCAGTGCGTGCCGTTCCCGACCGCTCGTTTTGCAAAAGCGGAGAAAACCACCGAACAGTTCTTGTATCTCATGATTTATACGAACCTGCTCGGAAAACATCAGAACAACAAAGCGCCGGTCGAAAAGCTGAAAACGATCGTCAACAGCAATAGTTCTATTAACGGCGAAGAAAAGACGATCACCAACAGCCTGATCGACGGCATGTTCTTCGGCAACCTGACGGAGCTTGCAAAGATCGTCAATCATGTGGAAGAAGAAAACCTGAGCCGCATCGGCACCACCTGGGGCTGGAACTTCACCGAATTCTTTGCCCGTTTCTGGAGCTTTATTTCCAGCTTCTTTGACGGCATTTTCAGAACGCTGAAAAACGGCATCAATCTGAGTATTTTCGATTGAGCATAAATGCGCCGAAACCTGCGCAAACTGAATATAAGCCCGGGCCGCCGTGCCCGGGTATTTTTTCAGGAAAGAGGCACTATGTATGAGCCAGAATGAACGAAGCAACAAATGCATCGGCTGCACAGTCGATAACTGCGCCCACCACGCCAAAAGCGAAAACTACTGCACGCTGCATCAAGTTTCAATCGGCACCCATGAAAGCGATCCGACAGAACCGCAGTGCGTGGACTGCGAATCGTTTTCGCTGGATCGATGAAACCACCGCAAGCGCCTTTCGGGGCGCTTGACTTTTTTGAAAGCTTCTTGTAAAATGAGGACAGTTTATCTGAAAGGAGCGTTTTTCGTGCGCGTTGCAGGCTTTGTCAGCGAACTCAATCCGTTTCATAACGGACATGCCTATTTCATCTCGCGGCTGCGTTCTGCCGGCGTCACCCATGTGGTTACAGCCATGAGCGGCAGTTTTGTGCAGCGCGGGGAAGCGGCGGTTGCCGACAAGTTTTTGCGCGCCGAAGCGGCCGTTCGAAACGGGGCCGATCTGGTGCTGGATCTGCCGGTGCCCTGGGCGCTCGGCAGCGCCGAAAGCTTTGCCCGCGGCGGCGTGTCGCTGCTTGTTGCGTTCGGCTGCGATGTGCTGGCGTTCGGCTGCGAAACCGAGAACGCAGCACTGCTGCAAACCACGGCTGCGCTGCTTTCACGGGACGACGTGCGTGCATCTGGCGCTGCGCGGATGAAATGCGGCTGTACCTATCCTGCCGCTATGGCACAAGCGCTGGAGGCGATGGGTGAAGCGGACGCGGTGCGGCTGCTGACTGCGCCGAATAATGTGCTGGCGGTCGAATACCTCAAAGCGCTGCGCGAACTGCGTGTCAATCTTCCGGTGCTGCCTGTCCTGCGTGCCGGCGCAGCCCACGACGGCGAACTGACAGCCGGTCCAATCCAGTCCGCGTCCGCGCTGCGCAGTCTCGCGTCCGCGCTGCGCAGTCTCCCTGACATCGCTTCCATGCGTCCGTATCTGCCGCCGGTGGCGTATGAAATCTTTGCAAGTCACCCCGATCGACTGCTGGATCACGAAAACTTTGAAACAGCGGTGCTTACTGCACTGCGGCTGCTGCCGGACGACGCCTTTGACCGGTTCGTTGCCGACCGCAGCGGCCTTGCCGAACGCTTGCGCAAAGCGGTGCGGCAGGCTCGTTCGCTCTCGCAGCTTTATGATCTTGCCAAAACCAAAAATCTCACCCATGCCAAAATCCGCCGGGAAGCGATGCACCTGTTTTTGCAGATCGATCCATCGTTTGAAAAAGAAACGCCGCCGTTCGCGCGCATACTTGCGGCAAACGCCCGCGGTCTGGAACTGCTGGCAAGACGAAACTGCTCGATTCCGGTTATCACGAA
>CACWJV010000136.1 GCA_902761265.1 Oscillospiraceae bacterium
GATGGAAGCAAAACGCACAGCGCTGATCGGCTCGCCCTCATAGCACTTCTTGCCATGGCTGTTGAGGAAGGTGTACATGTCAAAGGGCTCCATGGATTCCCAGCAGCCTTCTGCCACAACGATGGTGGCGCGGGTGTTGCCCTTGGCCAGCTGCTGATTCAGTCTCTTGGCGACATCCTCCACGCGCCACGGCACTTCAGGCACCAGCACGATTTCAGATCCTGTGGAAACAGCAGTCGTCAGTGCAATGTCGCCGCAGTGACGGCCCATGACTTCAACCACCGCAGGGCGGTCATGGCTTCTGGAGGTCGCGCGGATGGCGCGCACCGCGTTGACGCAGACGTTGACGGCTGTGTCATAGCCCAGTGTCATTTCCGTATAGGGCAGGTCGTTGTCAATCGTTCCGGGAATGCCGATGCAGTGGATGCCCAGCTTGCACAGGTTCTCAGCACCGTGGAAACTGCCGTCACCGCCGATGACCACCAGACCTTCAATCTCCATGGCACGCAGGGTATTGGCTGCGATTTCACGCCATGCGGGATCGAGGAATTCCATGCAGCGCGCCGTGCGCAGATAGGTACCGGGGCGGTCTGCGATGTCCAACACCGTATCAAGATGCATTTCTTCCATATCATCGTAGAGACTGGTTGATTTGCGCAGAAGTCCATTGTATCCGCGCTTGATGCCGACGAGCTGCATGCCGTAACGGTCCGCAAATTTTGCAATGGCCATGACTGCCGCATTCATACCCGGTGCATCGCCACCGCTTGTCAGAACACCTATTTTGCTCTGCTTTCGTATGCAGAATACACTGCAGATGCAAGTATAGCATAGCTTCCCGGCAATGAAAAGCCCCGAAACCTGCACAAAAATCTCCCGGATCCTGTATGAATTCTGTCTCAGAACAAAGAAGAAAGGAGACGGCCAAGCCGTCTCCTGATGAAAGATCTGTCTGTGAGAGATTACACTGCACCCTGAGCCATCATGGCTTCGGCAACCTTCAGGAAGCCTGCAATGTTGGCACCGGCAACATAGTCGCCCTTGGTGGCATATTCTGCAGCCGCTTCGTCGACCTTCTTGAAGATGTTCTTGTTCGCAGCCATGAAGTCGATCACGCTGTTGATGAATTCGAGATCGCCGTCGGCGCGGGTTTTATTGAGCGCAGAGGTGTCAAGGTTTGCGAAGTCGCCGCCAAGCTCCGACTTCTTGTCCTTATAGGCAAGAAGATCATCAAGGCTGTCGATATCTGCAATGCCGACATCAACGGGCAGACTGTTTTTGAATGCGTTGAAATCAGCCATCGCATCGGCGATCTTTGCGTCAACCCAGTCAAGCAGCGTCTTGGCTGTGGACGCAGTTTCGGTTGCATCGTAAGCAGACGCCATCGGTACAAAGCAAGTCAGCACCATGAGGACTGCCAACAACACTGCGGATAGTTTTTTCATGAGTATTGCCTCCTTATTTTTTTTGCTGTTTTGCGGTACAGCGACCGTATTCCGTGGCCGGGAGGATCTCCCGATCTCCCTTAGCTCGTTTCCCATTTTATGCCGCTGTAAGCGGTTTTTCAAGCAACAAAAAACACGGATTTGTCAATCAAATCAACACATCCGTGAATATAGTTATGAATGTTGCACAAATTCTGAACAAATCGTGAATACGGTGTCACATCGGAATTTTGAGCGCTTTGGCGGTGATTTTTTTTACATCCGCCACGTTGCGGCAATAGGTTTCGTAATCGATCCGGCGCAAATAGTACCACAGCGACACCGTGGCCATCACGCCGATATAATAGATCAGCGCACCGTCTTCCTGTGCTGTCAGCGCGCCGCGCTCGCGTTCGAGCTGCTCCTTATAGCGCACATAGAGGTTCGCCACAATATAGGCGCCGTATTCCACGATTTTACCCGTGGCGAGCAGCCGGTTGGTCGCCTTGCGGTTGTAGGACGCGTAGATCGTCTCACGCATGGCGGAGACCTCCTCCTCCGGCACCGGATCGGGACGCCGGCAGACATAGAGCATCAGTTCGATCACAAGCTCAAAGCAGGTGTAATAGAACTTGTTGCGGAAGTCGTCCATGTTTTTGTAATAGAGATAAAACTGCGTGCGGCTGATGCCGGCGGTGTCGAGCAGCTTTGTGACGGTGATATTTTCCTCGTCGTCAAGCGTCGTCAGTTTGATATACGCGCCGAACAGGGCGTAATGGAAATCGCTGCTCCCGCCGAGGTTGGCCTCCATGTAATGGGACAGGTTGTCGGGGATGGAGTGGGTGAAATCGAAAACTTGCTGCTGCGCCGCAAGGTCAGGCTTGAGCACATCGGCGCCCTTCATCTCGATAAACAGCCGCACAACAAACATATACGGCACATAGCGGATATTGCGATAGACCGCGGGATCGGTCAGCTTCGCTTTTTTGGCAAGGTGCTGCAGCCGTTTGCGCAGCGCGCGGCCGCACATCAGAATCATGCGCAAAATGCCCGGCTGGCCGAGCATCCGCAAAATTTCGGTTTTGCGATGCAGCAGACGGCGCCAGATGAGGTCGGTATACGCCTGCAGATCCTGCGCTGTTTGAATCGTCATATCATCCGGCACCGCCAGCATCAGTTTGATATAGCGGCGATACATGGAAAGGATCAGGTCGGGCATACCGGCGTAGTGCTTATAAAACGTGGTGCGATTGATGCCGGCGGCTTCCACCACTTCGCTGACCTTGATTTTGTAATACGGCTTTGCTTCACACAGCAATACATAGGCGTTGTGGATTTTTTCTTCGGCGGAAAGCTCTTTTTGCAAATCAGACATGCGACTGCCTCCCTTTCACAGCAACCGATTGCCGCAGCCGCTGCAGCCGCGCCATACAGCGGTGCAGCTCCGGTTCGTCGATGCTGCCGGCATAAAACGCTAGCGCATAGCTGACACACGCCCCGATGTAATACAGCAGCTTAAGCTGCTTTTCTTCAAAGTCCATCACCGACGGCGGTATCTCGCGGCTCATATGTACAAACACGCAGCCGATCAGAGTTGTGATATAATAGATGATATCGCCGCGCTCCATCACGCCCCTGAGCGTTTTTTGTACGAAATTGTAGTTGATTTCGGAGAATTTTGCAATCAGCGCCGCCGCCTCGTCGCCCTGCGCCTCACAGGCATACAGCACATATTGGGTGGCGCAGTTGTGGACGGTTTCCAGATAAAGCGACCGGAAATCCTCGAGGTTGCGGTAATACTGATAAAACTCGGTGCGGCCGATGCCCGCCGTTTGCAACAGCTGGGTCACCGTCACCTGCGGCACCATCCGGTCGAAAAACTTGACAAAGGACAAAACAAGATCGTAATGGAACTGCATGCTTCCGCCGCGCCGGGCGCAAAGCTGAATGGCCATGTTTTCAAAAAAGGTTTTGGAAACGTCATAATCTTCGGAAAGCGTCTGCTGCCAGCGTGCCTGCAGCCGTGCTTCGTTCACGCGCTCGCAAAACAGCGACGCAAAAAAGCCGGGTGCGCTGCGGATGTTGCGCAGCACCGCTTCGTCCCGAATCTTAAGCCGTTCGGCCTCCTGCTCCAACTTTTGACGGATGGCGTCGCCCACAAGCCAGAACGTGCGCACGTCGCCGTGTGCCCCGCCAAGCAGAGAGATCCGTTCCATCTCATCGCGCAAAAGCTGCTCCGCCAGCGCCCGCGTATACGCCTCCATCCCGTCAGGCGTTTCCGGCAGGGGCACATCGCTGTTTAAAACGGCGCCGCACAACGATTGCTGCTGTTTTTCAAACAGGTCGGGCACGGAGGTATAGCTTTTATAGAACGTGCTGCGGTTGACGTCGGCCAGACGGATGATCTCCGTAACCTTGATCGCGCCGTACGGCTTTTTAATCAGCAGCGTATTAAACGCGGCGATGATACGGGCTTCGGCGGAATCGGCACTCTTTTTCTGCATAGCGGCACCTCCTTGCGTCATGACTGATATACTTTTTCATTTTATCATAGTTTTAATACTTTTTAAAGATTTGATCAGGCGACACTTTGGCGTTTTTTGTCAGAGCCTCTGTTTTATTTTTCCGCCACGAAAAAAAGCCGCCGCAAGGCAGCTTTGCTGAAGGAAGCATCATCGTTTTTCCGCTGACTTTACAAACGCGGCGGTGATAAAACCGACCACCGCCTCATAGAGCAGCGCAAGGCCGATCAGTCGGGTGATAAACGCCGACAGCGCGTTCGGATTCGACACGATCAAAATTCCCAGCAAAAGACCTCCGGCCGACAGCAGGATCGACAGCAGCTTGCCGAACGGCAGCTGCAGCGCCGACAAAAGCTCGAACGCAGACAGCACGATCAGCACCACGCCGAACAAAAACGGCAGAATGCCCGTGACAAACGACGGCGCCAGCAAAAACACCAAACCAAGCACTGCGGCTGCGCACGCCCCGACAACCGCCCACAACGACCGCGGACTTTGTTTGATAACGAATTCGAGCAGCAGCCCGAGCGCCGCACCGGCAAGCAAAACGACGCCGATCACACGCACATAGGTTTGCAGCGTTTCCGACGGGGCAAACAAGAGCAGGCCGCCGAGCACCAGCAGCAGGGCAGAGGTAAACACGATGTTGGAAAACAGTTTTTTGAGCGTTTCCATATCATCACTCCTTTTCGGCTTTCAGTTTAGCACAAAAGGCGCGAAGCGTCAAATTCTTTTTTTCGCATCCCCGTCCTTTGCTTGACACAGCCGCAGATATTCGTATAATGAAAAAGAAAAAGACATCGCTTGTCAGATCTAGGAAAGGAGCTGTTTTCATGCTCGATTTTTCTTCCGACTATACGCGTCCGGGGCATCCGCTGCTGGTAGATGCGATTGCCAAAAACCAGGGTACGCAGTTTTTGCCCTATGGTACCGACGCCGTTTCAAGCCGCGCCAAAGCGCGGATCCGCGAAGCGTGCAGGGCGCCGAAGGCCGGGGTTCATTTTCTTTTGGGCGGCACACAGGTCAACCAGCTTGCCATCGACGCGCTTTTGCGCTCGTTTGAAGGCGTGATTGCCGCCGACACAGGCCACATCAGCGCCCACGAAGCCGGCGCGATCGAACACGGCGGCCACAAGGTTTTGACCATCCCGCACAAAAACGGCAAGCTGACCGCCGACGCGGTGGCGGCGTATTGCGAAGCGTTTTATGCCGACGGCAACCACACGCACATGGTGTTTCCGGGGATGGTCTATTTGTCGCAGCCAACGGAATACGGTACGCTGTACTTTCGCGAAGAGCTGCGCGCACTGCGCAGGGTTTGCGACCGGTATTCGCTGCGGCTTTATGTGGACGGCGCACGGCTCGCCTATGCGCTCGGCGCAGCGGAAAACGACGTGTCGCTTGCCGATCTCGCATCCGTTTGCGACGCGTTTTCTATCGGCGGCACCAAATGCGGCGCGCTGTTCGGCGAAGCGCTGGTGGTGCCCGACCCGGCGCTTACGCCGCAGCTTTTCACTGTGATCAAGCAGCACGGTGCGCTGCTTGCCAAGGGCGCGCTGCTCGGGCTGCAGTTTGACGCACTGTTTGCCGGGGCGCTGTATTTGTCAATCGGAAAACGTGCAGTGGCACTCGCGTCGCTGATCCGCCGGACGCTGACGGACAAGGGCTACCGGCAGCCGCTTGTTTCCGAAACGAACCAGATCTTTCTCACCTTGCCGGACGAACAGTTGGAAGCGCTGCAGCAGCAGGTGCGCGTCAGCTTTTGGGAAAAAGCGGACGCCGGCCACACGGTTGTACGCATCGCCACTGACTGGGCAACAACGCAAGATGACGTGGACGCGCTGCTGGCGCTGTTTTAAGGGAGACGGAACATGACCCTGCTCCTTTGTGTGATCTATCTCGGCTTTGTGGCGCTCGGGCTGCCGGACTCGCTGTTCGGTGCGGCGTGGCCGATTTTGCAAACGCAGCTAAACGTACCGCTGTCGTGGGCCGGATTTGTCACGATGATCATCTCCGGCGGCACAATTCTTGCCAGCCTTTTGTCCGACCGGCTGACGTTCCGCTTCGGCGCGGCGAAAGTGACGGCGGTCAGCGTTGTCACCACTGCGCTGGCGCTGTTCGGGTTTTCGCATGCCACACGCTTCTGGATGCTGCTGTTGTTTGCCGTACCGCTCGGGCTCGGTGCCGGCGCGGTGGACGCGGCGCTCAACAATTTTGTGGCGCTGCACTTCTCGTCGCGTCACATGAGCTGGCTGCACTGCTTTTGGGGGCTCGGGGCGAGCATCAGTCCGTATATCATGGGCTTTTGGATCGCGCGGGACGCACGCTGGGATCGCGGCTATCTGACCGTGTCGCTCGTGCAGTTCGCGTTGTCGGCGGTGCTGTTTTTGAGTTTGCCGCTGTGGAAACGGGCGCAGGCGCAGCACCACACCGACGAGAAACGTACCGCGCCGAAAACGCTGCGTGAAATCTTCCGGCTGCCCGGCATCTTTTATGTGTTGTTCGCGTTTCTCTTTTACTGTGCAGTCGAAGCGACGGCGTTCGCGTGGACAAGCAGCTATCTTGTGCGCGAGCGGGCGATGCTGCCGGAGGACGCCGCGCGGTTTGCGTCGCTGTTTTATATCGGGATGACGCTCAGCCGATTTTTGAGCGGCTTTATTGCGGACAGGCTCGGCGACAAGCGGATGATCCGCCTGGGCTATTATGTATGCTTTGCGGGTCTGCTGCTGACGGTGTTGCCGGTTGCCTCTCCCCTGCCGTGTCTTTGCGGTCTTGCGCTCGCGGGCTTCGGCTGCGGTCCGATCTATCCGTCGATTATCCACGCGACGCCGGACGTGTTCGGCAAAGAGAATTCGCAGGCTGTGGTCGGCGTGCAGATGGCGTTCGCCTATACAGGCTCCACGCTGATGCCGCCGCTGTTCGGCCGGGTCGCGGACGCGTTTGGAATCGCGCTGTTTCCGTTTGCGCTGCTTTTGTTCACAGGGGCCGGATTTTTGTTGACGGAGATGCTGAACAGAAAGCAAGATTGCAAGATGACAAGATAGCAAGAAGACAAGAAATGAGCACCTGCCGTTTGACAGGTGCTTGTTCATTTTCAGAACCCTTCGGCCCTATTTCCTTGGCTCTTAGCCTAAAAAAAGACCGCCGTTGGGCGATCTTTTTTTCTATGGGTTACGCTTTTTTCGCGGTCGCAAGCTTGATGATGAACAGCGTGCCGATCATCAGAACGATGGCAACCGGGAGCAC
>CACWJV010000137.1 GCA_902761265.1 Oscillospiraceae bacterium
GGGGTCTTTGGGCAAAACGCTCAAAGACCTCGCTTCCAATCAGACAGGCAATGGGGTCTTTGGGCGTGTACCAAAGACCTCTCTCATTTTAAGGCAACGACGTCTTTTGCATTCTGTGCGAAGACGCCGTTTCTCATTATTTTCAGAAAGGAAGTCAAAGTATGAAACAAGTATCGGAAACCTTCGGCGCACGTGTGTTTGACGACCGCGTGATGAAAGCCATGCTGCCCGCGAAGATCTATCAGTCGCTGCGGCACACAATCGACGAAAATGCAACGCTTGACCCCGCCGTGGCCGACGCGGTGGCCGCCGCCATGAAGGACTGGGCGACGCAGAACGGCGCGACGCATTTTACCCACTGGTTCCAGCCGCTGACCGGCATCACCGCCGAAAAGCACGACAGCTTTATTTCGCCCGCGCCCGACGGCGGCGTGATTCTGGAATTCTCCGGCAAAGAGCTGATCCGCGGCGAGCCCGACGCCTCGTCGTTCCCGTCGGGCGGTCTGCGTGCAACCTTTGAAGCGCGCGGCTATACTGCGTGGGACCCGACGTCCTATGCGTTCATCAAAGGCAAAACGCTGTGCATCCCGACGGCGTTTGCGGCCTACGGCGGCGAAGCACTGGACAAAAAGACGCCGCTGCTGCGCTCCATGCAGGCGCTCAACCGCCAGGCGATGCGCATTCTCAAATTATTCGGGCACACCGACGTCAAATGTGTGCGTACCAGTGTCGGCCCCGAGCAGGAATACTTCCTCGTTGACCGCGAACTCTATAAAAAGCGCAAGGACCTGATCTTCACCGGGCGCACGCTGTTCGGCGCGCCGGCGCCGAAAGGGCAGGAACTGGACGACCACTATTTCGGCGTCATCAAGCCGCGCGTGCAAAGCTTTATGGACGACCTCAACGAAGCGCTCTGGCAGCTCGGCATCCTTGCCAAAACCGAACACAACGAGGTTGCGCCGTCGCAGCACGAACTCGCGCCGATCTATACGACAACGAACGTCGCCGCCGACCACAACCAGCTCACGATGGAGATCATGCAAAAGGTCGCGCTGAAACACAATCTCGTCTGCCTGCTGCACGAAAAGCCGTTTGCCGGCGTCAACGGCAGCGGCAAGCATAACAACTGGTCCATTTCGACCGACACGGGCGTCAACCTGCTGTCGCCCGGCGACACGCCGTATGAAAACGCGCAGTTTTTGCTGTTCCTTTGCGCTGTGATTAAGGCTGTGGACGACTATCAGGATCTTTTGCGCATCGCGGTTGCGACGGCAGGCAACGATCACCGGCTCGGCGCGAACGAAGCGCCGCCGGCGGTGGTATCGATCTTCCTCGGCGACGAGTTGACCGCCATTCTCGAAGCGATCGAGCAGGACAAGCCCTATCAGGGCGCCGAACAGCAGATCATGCGCCTGGGTGTCCACGCACTGCCGAAATTTAAAAAAGATGCCACCGACCGCAACCGCACCTCGCCGTTTGCGTTCACGGGCAACAAATTCGAATTCCGCATGCTCGGCTCGGCAAACAGCATCTCCTGCACCAACATCATGCTCAACGCCGCTGTGGCGGAAAGTCTGCGGATCTATGCCGACCGGCTGGAGGCGGCAAAGGATTTTGAAACGGCGCTGCACGAGATGATCCGCAAAACGATCAAGGATCACAAGCGGATCCTCTTCAACGGCAACGGCTACGACGACGCGTGGATCAAAGAGGCGACCGAGGAACGCGGCCTGCTGAACCTGCGCACGACGCCGGACGCGATCCCGCATCTGCTCGACGAAAAGAACGTGAAGATGCTCATTTCCAACAAGGTCTTCACCGAAGCGGAGCTGCGTTCGCGCCATGAGATCACGCTCGATAACTATAACAAGGCCGTGCTGATCGAAGCGAACACGATGGCCGATATGGCGCGCAAAGAAATTTTGCCGGCGGTCAGCGGCTATTGCACGAAGCTTGCCGCTGCAATCGCAGCCAAAAAAGCTGTGCTGCCCGCTGTGGTGTGCGGCTATGAGACCGACACACTGCAAACGTTGTGCGATCTGACCGACCAGATTGCAACACGCACGGCGGAGCTGGAAACGGTGACGGCCGCCTGCAAAGCCATCGAAACCACGACTGAAACCGGCTATGCCATCCGCGACAACCTGCTGCCCGCAATGGACGCGCTGCGCGTATGCTGCGACCGAGCCGAAACGCTGACGCCGAAAACCGACTGGCCGTTCCCGACCTATGACGATCTGCTGTTTGGCGTATAATCTTCGACAATAACCGTCGGCTTGCGGAAAAGGACCGGGTCTGACTTCCCCGACGTATGACACCCCTTGTCGGCGGTTATTCTTTGTTTTTTTGAGAGGAAGGATTGTTATGATTTCAGATAGTCTCTTACAAACGGTGCAGGAAGCGGTCGGCTCTCAAGTGTTTGCCGTCTGGTTCCTGATCGGTGCAGCGCTTGTATTCTGGATGCAAGCCGGATTTGCCATGGTGGAAGCCGGCTTTACCCGCGCCAAGAACACAGGCAACATCATTATGAAGAATCTGATGGATTTCTGCATCGGTACCGTTGTTTTTATTGTAATTGGTTTCGGTCTGCTGATGGGCGAAGATTTGGTCGGCTTCATCGGCAAACCGGGGTTCGACCTGTTTACAGCGTATGAAAGCTTTGACTTTTCCTCGTTTGTGTTCAATCTCGTCTTTTGCGCCACAACGGCAACCATCGTGTCCGGCGCGATGGCGGAGCGAACGAAGTTTTTGTCCTACTGCATCTATTCCGGCGTGATCTCGGCGCTGATCTATCCCATCGAAGCGCACTGGATCTGGGGCGGCGGCTGGCTGAGCTGGCTCGGCTTCCACGATTTTGCCGGCTCCTGTGCCATCCACATGGTCGGCGGCATTTCAGCGCTGATCGGCGCAAAAATCCTTGGTCCGCGTATCGGCAAATTCAAACACGACGAGCGCGGCAAAGTTGTTAAAGTCAACGCCTTTCCCGGCCACAGCATCGCGCTCGGCGCGCTGGGCGTGTTCATCCTGTGGCTCGGCTGGTACGGCTTCAACGGTGCGGCGGCAACGAGCGTGCAGCAGCTCGGCTCCATCTTTTTGACCACCACCATAGCGCCCGCCGTGGCAACCGTGGTCTGCATGATCTTTACGTGGCTGAAATACGGCAAACCTGACGTGTCGATGTGCCTCAATGCCTCGCTCGCCGGTCTGGTGGCAATCACCGCGCCGTGTGATGTGACCGATGCGTTCGGCGCCATCTGCATCGGCGCCGTAGCAGGTCTGCTTGTGGTGTTCGGTGTGTGGATGCTCGATCACAAGCTGCATATCGACGACCCCGTCGGTGCGGTCGCCGTGCACTGTCTTAACGGCATCTGGGGCACCGTTGCCGTTGGGCTGTTTGCCACAGACAAAGTGCCCGGCTATTCCATTGCGGACGCTGCCGGCAGCACGCTCACCGGTCTGTTCTACGGCGGCGGCGTCAAACTGCTTTCGCTGCAGTTGCTCGGTTTTGCGTCGGTCGCCGCCTGGACGGCGGTCACGATCACACTGACGTTTTTGGCCATCAAAAAGGTTGTGGGTCTGCGCGCCTCCAGAGAAGAGGAACTGCTCGGGCTCGATCAGACCGAACACGGTCTGCCGTCGGCCTATGCCGGCTTTTCCATGCTGCCGGAATCCATTGATGAGGAGCTTGAGCCTGTGGTTGTTACCGGCGACGTGCCGGTTGCCGAAGCCGTGCCGGTCAAAAAAGTGCCGGCGTTTGACGAAGGCGCGCCGAAGTTTACCAAAATCGAGATCGTCTGCAAAGAAGCAAAGCTCGAAGCGCTCAAGGACGCCATGCTGCGCATCGGCATCACCGGCATGACGGTATCCCATGTGCTCGGCTGCGGCGTGCAGAAGGGCAAACCGGAATACTACCGCGGTGTGCAGGTGGAGGCGACGCTGTTGCCGAAGGTGCAGGTAGACATCGTGGTCAGCAAAGTGCCTGTCCGCGCGGTGATCGAAACAGCGAAACGGGTTTTGTATACCGGTCACATCGGCGACGGCAAGATCTTTGTCTATGATGTGGAAAACGTGATTAAGGTGCGTACCGGCGAAGAGGGCTTTGACGCTTTGCAGGACGTGGAATAAACAAGCGCCGGGCAGTCACCGCTGCCCGGATTTTCATTGGAGGAGCTATGGCAATTCAGGAAGCATGCGGCGTGTTCGGCGTGTTTGCAAACCGCAAAACCGACGTTGCCGCCGATACGTATTACGGGCTGTACGCCCTGCAGCACCGCGGGCAGGAAAGCTGCGGGATTGTGGTCAATGAAGACGGTCTGTTTTATTCTCACAAAGACCTCGGCCTTGTCGGCGATGTGTTTTCTGCGCGGGAACTCGCCGCTTTGCCGCCCGGCACCATAGCGGTCGGTCACGTGCGCTACGGCACCACAGGCGGCAACAGCCGCAGCAACTGCCAGCCGATGGAGGTCAACCACCAGAAGGGCAGACTCGCGCTGGCGCACAACGGCAATTTGAGCAACGCCGCTGCGCTGCGCGACAAATTGGAAAAAAGCGGCGCGATCTTTCATTCCACAAGCGACACCGAGATCATCGCCTATGTTGTGACCCAGCAGCGGCTGCGCACCGCGTCGATCGAAGACGCGGTGTCGGCGGCGATGGATCTGCTGGAGGGCGCCTATTCTCTCGTTTTGATGTCGGCGCAAAAGCTGCTGTGTGCCCGCGACCCGTTCGGGTTTCGGCCGCTGTGTTTCGGTCAGATGCCGGACGGAGCCTATGTCGTCGCGTCGGAAAGCTGCGCGCTGCGCGCCGTCGGCGCTGTGCCGGTCCGTGATGTGGAACCCGGCGAGATCCTTGTTTTCAGCAAAGACGGTGTGGTGTCGCGCAAAGAGCACTGTCAGACGCAGCCCCGGCGTCTGTGTGTATTCGAATACATCTATTTTGCCCGGCCCGATTCTGTCGTCGACGGGTTGTCGGTGCATGCGTTTCGGATTCGCGCCGGCAAAGCATTGGCAAAGCAGCACCCGGTCATGGCCGATCTGGTAATCGGTGCGCCGGATTCGGGGCTGGACGCGGCGCTCGGCTTTGCGCGGGCGTCCGGCATCCCCTACGGCATCGGCCTCATCAAAAACAAATATATCGGGCGCACCTTTATCGCGCCCGGACAAAGTATGCGCACCGACAGCGTGCGGATCAAACTGTCTGCCGTGGAAGAAAGTCTGCGCGGCAAGCGCGTGGTACTGGTCGACGATTCCATCGTGCGCGGCAACACGATGCGCAGGGTTGTGTCGCTTTTGCGCGACGCCGGTGCAACCGAGGTGCATGTGCGCATCAGTGCGCCGCCGTTTTTGCATCCGTGCTATTACGGCACGGACATCGACTCCACAGAAAATCTGATCGCCTGCCGCTGTTCGGTTGACGAGATCGCCCGGCAGATCGGCGCGGATTCGCTCGGCTTTTTGCCGCTGACGGCTCTGAATGCGCTGGTACCGGGCGAAGGGTATTGCAGCGCGTGCTTTTCCGGTCGTTACCCGACGGACGTTTCCGCCGCCAATGTCAAAAACCGCTTTGAGCAACGACTGCAAAGGGAAGATACGTCAATGGTATAAAATCATTGGATGCTCTCATACCAACTTGAAGTCACTGAACTGTACCGCCATTTACGCACACTATGCCGAACCGCGGGAAGTGCTGGCCGAAGCAGAGGATGAGATTCTTGCCCGAACCGCAGAGTATATCCAAAAGATCGGCGCTCAGCCGAAAGGCGGCGGAAAAGAGTTTATCGCTTCTTTTCTTCGCTACATCCGGGAAAACGATAAGGCCTTTCGGGTACTGCTGGTGACTGCCGCGGATTCCGCGTTTAAAAGCCGGTTTATTCAGTTGTCTTTTTTACAGCTTTTTGAATACCTGCAGGTACAAATGGACGCGGAAAAACAGCAGTTTATTTACTCCTATCTGCTGAACGGCAGCTTCGGTATGATTACCCAGTGGATCCGTTCCGATTATGCCGCAACCGTCGCCGAGATTGTGGAGCTGCTGTTCACCTTGAACAGTGCCGCACTTTCTGCATTTGCGACCTGAAAGAATCGCGCTGCGTCATACAATGTACCTACACATATACTCAAAAAAACTATTGACTAACGAACGAACGTTAGGTATAATAGGCGATGTAATTCAGCATTACTTCTATTATGGAAAGAGGGCGAAAAGTATGGAAAAGAGCAACACACGGGAAGAAATTCTGGAGGCAGCGCTGGATCTGTTCGCTGTCAATGGATATGAAGCAACCAGTATCTCGCAGCTCGCCGATGCGGTAGGTATCCGTAAGGCATCCCTTTACAGCCACTTTGCCAATAAGCAGGATATTCTGTCGAAACCGTTCTGAAAGGATATGCTGACCATTCGATTTTTGTACGTGCTGACTGGGACAATGCTGAATATACAAAAGATAAGACCGGCATGACTGCAGAAGATGTGGCAAAGCTCATCCAGGGACAGCTGCGTTACATCCTGCATGACCCGCACATCAGCAAGGGCAGGAAGATGCTCATGATCGAGCAGTTCCGCAATGCAGAACTGGCAGAGCTTCAGACGAAACAAAAT
>CACWJV010000138.1 GCA_902761265.1 Oscillospiraceae bacterium
CCTTGAGCGTTTTTCAAAAATACAGATCCGCAAAGGCCGCACTTCCAGTGCTTAATGTTACCGTCTGCATCATGCGAAGCAGTCTGTTCAGCTACTGGCGTATACTCGTGGTCACACGTTTTCGGGTCTGCAAGACCAAACCCCATCGGGCTGACAGTCAGAAGCATCAGCAGTGCAAGCACAAGCGCGAGACTTCTTTTGAATGTTTTTCTCATGTTTGTTTCGCTCCTTCTTTTCAATTTAGATTCTGTGTTTTTCCCGCCATATAGAGATACGGCGTCATTGTACCTTAGATGATAACACGATTTCCCGAAAAAATCAACACCGTTCCTTCCGTTTTCCTTGGAAACATCCGACGGTTTGGTAAACTTTTTATGAACGGTAGACCCGCTCCACGCGCGGCATAAAGTTGCAGATCACCTCATACCCGAACGAGCCGATCCTTTCGCCCAGCGCTTCGGCGGTGATCTCCTCCGCCCCGTCGCGGCCGAGGACAGTGACCGCGTCTTCGGGCTGCACGCCGGGGATTCCGGTGACGTCGACCATGATCTGATCCATACACACCTTGCCCACCACCGGGGCTTTTTTCCCGCGGATCAACACGTAGCCGCGATTGGAAAACGCGCGGTTAAACCCGTCCGCATAGCCGATCGACACCGTTGCGATCACACGCGGTTCGGGGGCGATCCAGGTGCGGCCGTAGCCGATGGCGGTGCCCGGTTCCACGGTTTTGACGTGGATCACATGGCTGACTACACGCATCGCCCGGCGCAGATCGAAGCCGTTATGTTCGACTTCGTCGGACGGAAACAGTCCGTAGAGCGCAACGCCCAGACGCACCATATCAAAGTGCTCGTCGAATTCCATCGCACCGGCGCTGTTGCAAATATGGCGGATCGGGATCGAAACGCCGCGGTCTTGCATCCAGTCGAGGAAGGTCACGAAGCGTGCGGTCTGCTTGTGCGCTTCGGTTTTGTCGGCCATGTCGGCGGTCGCATAATGGCTGAAAATACCCTCGACGGTAAGCCCCGGCATCGCCGCAATGGCCGCAACGGCGTCGGCGGCTTCGGGGGTGATCGGAAATCCGATCCGGCCCATGCCGGTGTCGAGCGCGATATGCACGATCGCCTGTTTGCCCCGGCGCAGTGCGCAGTCGGACAGCTTTTTCGCGTCGTCTGTGGTATAGACTGTTGCGCGGATCTCGTTTTCCAACAGCAGATCGTATTCCAGCGGGCTGGTATACGACAGCAGCAAAATCGGCTTTGTGATGCCGCTCTCCCGCAGCTCGATGCCTTCGGGCACCGTTGACACGGCAAAGAAATCCGTGCGGCTTTCCAGTGCGGCCGCGACCGCAGCGGCGCCGTGGCCGTAGGCGTCGGCTTTCACAATCGACAGCACTTTGACGCCAGGCGTCAGCTTTGCCTTGAGACAGTCGAAATTATGCCGGATCGCGGAAAGGTCGATTTCAGCATAGGTTCTATGGTAAACCGGTTTCTTCAAACAATAACTCCCCTTCAAGAGATAATACCAATTTATTATACAGCAGTTTCTTCCTTTTTGCAACCGCTTTTCCAAAGAAACCTGTCTGACAGCAAAACAAAAAGCAGCCGAACGAATCGACTGCTTTCCATTTGAAAGAAACTTATTTCAAGGTGACCTTTGCGCCGGCTTCTTCAAGCTTCGCCTTCGCAGCTTCCGCGTCGTCCTTGCTCATGCCTTCCTTGATGACCTTCGGAGCGCCGTCAACGGCTTCTTTCGCTTCCTTCAGGCCGAGACCGGTGATCGCGCGGACTTCCTTGATAACGGCGATCTTGTTGGCGCCGATTTCGGTCAGTTCAAGATCAAATTCGGTCTTTTCTTCAACAGCAGCACCGGCAGCTTCAACCGGACCGGCAGCCACAACAGCAGCAGCGGCGGAAACGCCGAATTCGTCTTCAACAGCGTGAACCAGCTCGGAGAGTTCGAGCACGGTCAGAGTTTTGAGTTCTTCAATGATAGCAGTAATTTTTTCAGATGCCATGGTTGTTACCTCCAAAAATTTCAAATTAGTTTGGGATTCTTATTCTGCGGCAGCTTCTTCAGCGGCCGGAGCTTCTGCCTCAGCAGGAGCAGCTTCTTCGCCGTCCTTGTCGACGATCGCCTGAATGGCGCGTGCAAACGCGGAGATCGGAGCCTGGAACGCACCAAGCACCTGAGCAAGCAGAACTTCGCGGGACGGAAGTTTTGCAAGACCGGCAATTTTTGCGGTGTCGATGACTTCCTGATCCAGGAAACCATTCTTAATGTTGAATTCCTTGTGTGTGTCTGCGAACTTGCTGAGAATGCGAGCCGCAGCGACGTAATCATCTGCACTTGTGGCGATGGCGGTGGTACCGTCGAGGACGGTTTCCAGACCGCTCAGCTCTGTGGCAGCGATAGCAAGACGCAGAAGCGTATTCTTCACGACCGTGTATTCCACACCGGCTTCGCGCAGTTCCTTACGCAAAGCGGTATCGTCGGCGACGGTAATACCTTTGTAATCAACGATGACGCCGGCGCAGGCGTTTTTCAGTCGTTCGGTCAAAGCGGCAACAACAGCTTGCTTGCTTTCCAAAACTTTAGCACTGGGCAAATGAATTCACCTCCTGAAAGTATTTCGCCCTTCGGGCGCTCAAACTGAAAAGTGCCTTTTTCTCTTTCCGAGAAAAAGGCACACATAATCAACGTTACATTAACTATGCTGCTTGTTCCTCGGCAGGCGGCTAAAAGCCTTTCAGTCAAAACACCTGCTGTCTTCGGGCTGACAGCTTGATTATTATACCGCACAGGTTTCCCCGTGTCAAGTACTTTTTGAAAAATTATTCAGCAGCCTGCGCAGCGGAACCAACCTTATTCGGGTTGATGCGGATGCCGGGGCCCATGGTCGAGGCAACCACGCAGGAGCGGATATACTGACCCTTTGCAGCGGCCGGCTTCGCCTTGATGATAGCGTCCAGCAGCGTGGTGAAGTTTTCGTTCAGCTTGTCTTTGCCGAAGGAAGCCTTACCGATCGGGCAGTGGATGATGTTTGTTTTGTCAAGACGGTATTCGATCTTACCGGCTTTCGCTTCGGTGACAGCCTGTGCCACGTTCGGAGTGACCGTACCGGCCTTCGGCGACGGCATCAAACCGCGGGGACCGAGCAATTTACCGAGACGACCGACAAGACCCATCATGTTCGGGGTTGCGATCGCAACGTCGAATTCCATCCAGCCTTCGCCCTGGATACGGGCAACGAGATCTTCCGCACCGACAACCTCTGCACCGGCAGCTTCCGCAGCCTTGGCGTCGTCGCCTTTGGCAAACACAGCCACGCGGACGGTTTTACCGGTACCGTTCGGGAGCACCACGGCGCCGCGGACCTGCTGGTCTGCGTGACGGGAGTCAACGCCCAGACGGATGTGCGCTTCGATCGTTTCGTCGAATTTCGCGGTTGCGGTTTTGGTGGCAAGTTCCAGCGCGTCGGCGGGATCATAAAGAGTTGCTTTGTCGAAGAGCTTTGCGCTCTCGGCATACTTTTTACCATGTTTCATAATTTCATCCTCCTGTTGAGTGGTTCATCGGAATCTTCGTTCCTCCCACCCGGAATCAATGGAATCGCTTTTCAGCGCGGATCAATCAGCGACAACAACGCCCATGCTGCGGCAAGTACCGGCGATCATGCTCATCGCGGTCTCGATGGTGGCAGCGTTGAGATCGGGCATTTTTTGTTCAGCGATCTTACGGACCTGTTCAGATGTGATGGTTGCGACCTTGGTCTTGTTCGGCACACCGGAACCGCTGTCGATGCCACAGGCCTTTTTAATCAGGACTGCCGCCGGCGGCGTCTTGGTGACGAAAGAGAATGTGTGGTCGGCATACACCGTGATGACAACCGGGATAATCAGACCGATGTCATTCTTTGTGCGCTCATTGAATTCCTTCGTGAATGCCATAATGTTCACGCCGTGCTGACCGAGTGCCGGACCGACGGGCGGCGCCGGAGTGGCCTTGCCTGCAGGAATCTGGAGCTTGATCAAGCCTACTACCTTTTGAGCCATTTTAATTGCACCTCCAAAATGATGTGGTAGATGGCGATCCGCTGTGAAGATTTTGCGGATCTCCCACAGAGAGCCGGAGCTCTCTCGCTATAACACGGCTTTCGCCGTCATTATACCAATAGAATCAGTTGATTGCGGTTTCGATCTGGTCGAGATCGAGTTCTACGGGCGTTTCGCGTCCGAGCATGGAGATCATGACCACCACGACCTGCTTTGTCAGATCGATGGAATCTACGATACCGCTGTAGCCGTCGAACGGGCCGGACAAAATGTTGACCAGATCGCCGACTTTATAGTTGACTTCGACCGATTTCTTTTCGATCCCGAGGTTTGCAACCTCGCTGTCGCTCAGGGGAACCGGTTTGCTTCCCGGGCCAACAAAGCCCGTGACGCCCCTGGTGTTGCGGATGAGGTACCACGCCTCGTCCGTCATTGCAAGTTCTTCGTCTTCGAATTCGCTGCGGCGGCGATAGGAGCACGCAACTTTTACCAGCACATAGCCGGGAAAGAGTTTGCGGACGACTTCCTTTTTTTGATCGTCGCGGATCTCGGTGACCGTTTCGGTCGGCACGCGCACTTCAAAGATCTGATCCTGCATTTTGCGGTTTTCCACCGCGGTTTCAATGTTTGAGGCCACTTTGTTTTCGTAGCCCGAATAGGTGTGTACAACAAACCATCTGGCGTTATCTGCCATCGTGACACCTCCAAAAAGCTTCCTTAGTCCGCTGTATTCTCTTCAGCAGCTTCTTCTGCGGCCTGAGTATCCGCTTCGGCTTCTTCGGTTTCCTTTTCGGAAGCGTCGGCGTTCTCTTCGCTCTCTTCGTCCGCTGCTGCTTCAGCGTCGGCGTCTGTTGCTTCTGCCGTTTCGTCGTCTACGGTTTCGGTAACCGACGTGTCGTTCGTTGCAAGCTTTTTGAGTCCGGTGATACCGGCGGAAAGTCCCTGGTCAATGCCGTAAATGATGATCGAAAGGATCGCGACGACCAACAGCACGACGCCCGTGCTCTTGAGCACCATCTTTGCGTCGGGCCAAACGATCTTCTTTACTTCACCGCGGAAGTCCTTGAAAAACTTCTTGGTGCTTTTTCCGGAACGGGCAAAGAAGCCGGGTTTGTCTGACTTTTTATTGCCTTTGGCAGCTTTCGCAACTTTCGCTGCGGCGCCTTTTTCGTCCGTTGCGGTCTGTTCAACGTCGGAATCCGGGGCAATGTTTTTCTCGTTGTCAGCCATGTCTCTTACCTCCCGTTGTTATTTTGTTTCTTTGTGGAGCGTATGCTTCTTGCAAAATCTGCAATACTTGTTCATCTCCAGGCGTTCGGGGTTGTTCTTCTTGTTTTTCATCGTGTTGTAGTTGCGCTGTTTGCACTCCGTGCAAGATAATGTAACCTTTACTCGCATGTTCGGCACCTCCATAATCGGAATAATTTGACCCCCGGGTGCGCAGCCCGCAGGCCGGTAGACCTCCCTCTGTTTGAGCACAAAAAATAAGCCCTCTCACAGAGGTAGAAAGATTTTAGCACAATCCTCTGCGTTCGTCAAGGGCTTTTTTCGATTTTTTTAAAAAAGTTTTATGCCACAATCTCGGCCGACGCGATCACGATCGGTTCCACCGGCGACGTAGCCACACGGTCAAAGCCGTTGTATTCGCGTTCGATATCGCAAAACGCGTCCACGGTCTCCATCCCGTCAACCACGCGGGCAAAGGCTGCATACTCGCCGTCGAGGAAATCCGCCGTGTCGTAGCAGATAAAGAACTGGCTGGAGGCGGAATCCTTCATCGTTGTACGCGCCATGGACACCACGCCACGCGTGTGCTTAAGGGTGTTTTGCGTAAAGCCGTTGGATGCGAACTCGCCCTTGATGGACGGCGTCTCGGCGCCCTCGCCGCCCTGTGCCATAAAGCCGGGATAGACGCGGTGGAAGGTTGTGCCGGCGTAATAGCCGCTTTCCACAAGCTTGATAAAGTTTTCAACGGTCTTCGGCGCGTATTCGGGATAAAGCTCCATCGTGAACGTGCCGCCGTTTTCCATTGTGAATTTTACTTTCGTGTGTTCCATATCGGTTGTCTCCTTTTGATTCCTATCGTCTGCCGTTGTGTCGGTTGCGGCATCAGCCTGTGTCGGCTGCGTGTCGGCGGGCGGATTTTTGTCCGCGTCGGCCGCGGTTTTGCCGTCGGATTTCGCGGTGTCTTTCGCGTTCGCGGTTCCTTGATCGGCTGCGTTTGCAGCGTCAGCTTTTGTGTCGTCCGCGGGATCAGCCTGTGCCGGCTGCGTGTCGGCGGACGACGGCGTGTCCGCGGTC
>CACWJV010000139.1 GCA_902761265.1 Oscillospiraceae bacterium
CTTGGGCAGCATTTTGTTCGGCCCGGGCAGCAGCTTGTATTCGATCTTTTCAAAACATGGTTCGCTTCCCTGTGCGTCCGGCGTGGATTCAAACACTTTCGGCGAGGACTTGTCCATAACGGCGAGATAATACTTTACGTCTTTGCGCAGCAGCGTACAGCGGTAGTCCGTTTCCTTGTTCCGGTCCCAACCGCCGAGGAACTGCGGGTTTTCAAAGTTCAGTTTGATCTTTTCTTTTGAATACGGCTTCTTTGTCAGATAGTTGCGCACACGGTCATACAGCCGGTCCACCTGCACGAGCGCATCGAACAGCGGCAGAAATCTGCCGTAGAACACTTCGTCTTTGTCTGTTTCTTTGCCGTTGCCGCAAAGCGGTTTCAAAAACCATTCCAGTGCCTTCACCGCGTCAAGCAGCGTGCGAAGAGCGTCGACTGCGGATTCGTTAAGCGCCAGCTTCTTTCCGCTGCGATACGGCTGTGTCAGCAGCGGCAGCGCATCGGTGTAAGCGCTTTGAACGGCAGCAATCCGCTCCGCAGCGGTGTCCTGCATCCACTGCAGGATGTTGCCTTTTTCTTCGGCGTCAGCGCTGTCGCCGAGCGACTGCAAATCGGCAACCGAAAAGCTCTTGATCGCTTTCCGGGCCTTGCTTTCCTCTTCATAGTACTTTTCTGCGCTCTTTTTACCAATCGGGTGCGCGGCTTCATACCGCTTATTCCATGCGCGCGGCAAAACATCCCAACTGCCAAATACCTGATTGGAAACATCGGTAAACGCCGGTCCGTTCAAAACAAAGATTCCGTTTGGATCGAAGGCGGGCAATTCGCTGAACAGGCCGGATGCTTTGTGCAGACATTCTTCGACCGTTTCCGCATAGAACGTCCGGATTGCATCCAGCACGTCTTGATCGGTTTCAAACGCTTCGGCAACAAAGGAAAAGGCATCCCTGTCACTGAGAATCTGCTTATACAGCGGTTTCAGGACCGGCAGCCGCAGATTTCTCTCGTCCTTTTTAAGTTGCTGATTATGCAGATTGACTTTTTCATTGACGCCTTGCACCTTTGTGCCGTCCGACGTTGTGTAGCCGCCGAGCACACTGTTATAGGCATCGATGCCGCTTTGAGACAGGAAGAAAGAAAAATGGTCGGGACGAAAAGCGAATTCGAGGGAGAAGCCGAGCAGCCCTTCAAAGGTCTGATCCAATTCTGTCAGATTTTCGGAAGACAATGCCGCCCTGATCTTTTCAAAGGATTTTGCATTATCCAGAAAGCGCGGCAGATTTTCGTTGATGCAGCGGTTGGCAATGGACGTTGCTTTTGCTTCATCGGAATACATGTTATCCCGGTTCTGGAAAAAGCCGGTAAAGTATGTTGTGAACTGGAAGAAGCCCTCCACGATTCTTTGCGCGTCTTCATCCTGACGCGCCGCCAGAAACTGCGGAAGAAGATCCCGGACGAATTCCTTTTTGTTCAGTTGCTTGTAGATCGGATCTGCATGAAACGCTTTGGCAATCTGCTTGCGGAAAGCAGCTTCCATCTTTTCCATGACAGCCTTGTCTTTTTCGCTCTTGTTTGAAGTGTAATACAACGCAGCATAGGCATCAAGATCAAGCAGCACTGTTTTTGAAAGAATGCGCTGAATGAACGCCTTGTGGTATTCATCCATATACCCTTTCACGAGCTTGTAATTTTTCGCCCGTTCTTCGTCCTGTTCCAGCAGGTTCTTTTGCTTGAAGGTTTCTTCGGTTTTGCCAATCGGGACCAATTGAAAGCGCAGTGTTTTGGAAAGTGAATAGAGATTTGTAAAAGTATTCAGCATTGTACTTTCCCCTTTACAGGTTCATTTGCATTTATTATATTGGATCGACATAGTAAAATCAAGAGATACAAGCATTTTTGCATCTACAGCTCAAGCAATAGAATTATTATAAATATTATTCCTCCTCCTCATCCGTTAACAAAAAAAGCACCCCGGGCGGGGTGCTTTTGCTTTGGTCTTATAAGAACGCCTTGACGTTCTTGTCATAGTGTCCGCTGTCCTGGAAACCGATTTGCGTCTGCTGCTTTTCGCCCCATTTTTCGGCGATCTCTTCGAAGCTGTCGGTTTTCACCTTGGCGCGCCAGAAGCCGTCTTTGCTGCCGAACAGGCACCAGTCGCTGCTCCACATGCCGTGGCCGGTCGCCTTGTAGGTCCACAGCATCCAGTTGAAATTCGCCTGCTCCATCGTTTTAAAGCAGTTATTCCAGGTCGTCTGTTTGTGCGGATAGAACTCTCCCATCAGCATCGGCGTGCCGAGGTAGTACAGCCGCGTGAGGAAGACGAACAGGCTGAAAATGAAGTCGCTGTTTTGATAGAAGTGCACCTGATAGACCACGTTGGTCCAGCCCTTCACAGCCTTGTGCGGCAGCGCGGCGGCCGTCCAGATGCATTCGAGCGTGATCGCGTGGTCGGGGTCGGCGGCACGGACGGTTTTGTAAAGGCGCGTGTAGATCATCTCGTTGTTGATCCGGCGGCGGATCCCGCTTTCGGGCACGTCGCACATCGGCTCGTTCAACAGATCGTACATCGCCACGGCCGGGTTGCCCTTAAAGCGCGACGCGATCGCCGTCCACAGCTCGTCTGTCAGCGCGCGGTAGCGTTCGCCCTGTTCGGTGTCGGCGTAAAGCCCGACGCTGTTGCCCTTGCCGCTGTGCGGTGCGTCAGACTGATAGCCCACCGCGCCGTGCATGTCGAGGATCACATAGAGGCCGCGCTCCCTGCAGCCGTTGACGACCCAGTCGAGCCGCGAAAAGTCCCACTCGCCGTTTTCGTCAAGGATTTTGCGGCCGTTGTCGTCGTAGTAGAAATTGCGGAACCAAAACGGCACGCGCACGCAGTTGAAGCCCATCGCCTTGATGTTGTCAAGATCCCAGTCCGTGATGAAGTTGTCCATATAGATATTCATCAGTTCATAGGCCTTTTCCTCGCCGAAGCGTTCGGTCAAAATCGACAGCACCTCTTCGTGGTCGCTCGCCTGCTCATACGGGTTGAGCCAGTCCTCCCAGATCATCCACGCGCCGAGATTGACGCCCTTGAGCCGCACTTTTTCGCCGCGGCGGTTGACGAGGTTCGCGCCTTTTGCCGAAAGGAAATCGTCGTCGGTCAGCGGCTTTGCGGCAGGTGCGGCGCCGTCGGCGGAAAACGCAGGCACGGCGCAAAGAACCAGCATCACCAGCGCCAAAAGAACGGAAATACCCTTTTTCAGTTTCATAGCATTCTCTCCCTTATTGTTTGCTTCATTTCATTATAAGTAGAAAAACCGGAAAAGTCAATCGCTTTTTACTGCAGATATTCCCTGAGTCCGACCGCGCGTTCCTCCAGCTCGCTTTTTTCTTCATACAAGATCCGCAGCAGCGCGTTGAGCCGCTGCACCTCGGCCATGTTGAAGCTCTTTTGTGCACGCTGCAGCCGGGCACGGTAACGCGCAATCACGTCCTTTTGCACAGCGATACAGCGGGTATACTGCGCATACAGCGTCGCGTAGCTTTCGTTCAATGGACAAGCTCCTTTCCGCTCTCGCCGAAGATGAGATCGGTGGCGCTGACCCCGAGCGCCGCTGTGAGCAACCCGAGTTCGGTCATCATCATCTCCCTGCCGTTTTGCTCCAGCGTCTGCAAACGCTCCGGCGCGATGCCGGTGATCTGTGACAGTTCCTGCAGCGACAGGCGCTTTTGCCGGCGGCTCCAGTACAGCCGTTCGCCAATACCGGACAGCGATTCGATGGCAAACGTGCTTTGCCCCGCCGTGCGCAGCGTTTCCTTGGCTTCTTCGCGGTAAGACGCGTCAAAGTGAAAATCCACCGCGTATTTCAGATTGTCATAGATGATCTTGCCGGCGCGCTCCAATCCGCGGTGTACAGTTGAGCGGTCCACACCCAGCAGCGCGGCGATCTCGTCTTTGCTTTTGCCCTGATACCAGTGCAGCCGCACCAGCAGCCGGTCCCGGTCGCTCAGCTCGTTGCGGATCACGCGGCGCACCAGTTTTTCAAGCGCCGCTTTGTTTTGCCGCATCTGCTGCGGCGAAGACGGTATATACGCAGTTTCATAAGTTGCCGTTACGGTTTGTTTCATATTTTTCCCCTTTCGATCGTTGCCGCACCCGATTGCGGCCGATGGTCAAACGCAGCGAAATTCCTTTTTGTAAAAGAACATTTGTTCGTTTACGTTTACAATTGTAGACTCTTTTTTCGGCTTTGTCAATCGTTTTTTAAAAGAAATCTGACGCAAAAAAGCTAAGTACGTTTTCTTGGTTTTCAAGTAAAATTTAGGTCTTTTCCCTATACTGATAAAAGAATTTTTTGTTTTGTACCCGGTTTCGCCTTTTTGCTCTTGCATTTTTGCGCCGGTTGGTATAAAATGAATAAGTCTATCACGTTCCGCACGCGGGACAAATAAGAAGTAAAGGATGAAACAACGATGGCAAAACAGGAAAAGAGCAAGGCCGAGCAGTATCGCGAAGAACGCAAGGCCAGATTGCAGAAGGCTGCAAAGCGCAACAAGAAAAAACCGATCAGCCCCGACACGAGCAAAAAGATCGGCAAAGCGGTCGGCATCATCGTGATTATCGCGATTGTTGCGGCGATCGGTGCGTTCGCAGTCAACTACACCGGCGTGATCGAAAAGAACACGACGGCGATCACGGTCGGCGAGGAAAAGATCTCACAGGCGGAATACGGCTACTATTACAATCAGGGCTACAACATGGCGCAGCAGTATGCGTCCTACGGCTATGATATCGGCTTTGATACCTCCACCCTCCCCGACCAGCAGGAATACACCGGCATGTTCGGCGAGATCGAGGATTTCCCCGAAGATCAGACCCCGACGTGGCTCGATTTCTTCAAGTACTATGCACAAAACTCCCTCAAGCAGATCAAGTCCGGCGTTGCCGAAGCGCAAAAGCAGGAGCTCGCACTCGATGACAGCGACCTTGCCGACGTACAGTCCAACATCGATCAGCTTAAGTCCTCCGCGTCCGGCAACGGCTATTCGCTCAACGCCTATCTGCGCGCGTCCTACGGCAAGGGTGTCAACGAAAAGCTCTATCGCCACATTTTGGAAGAACAGGCGCTGTATACCAAGCTCACCGACACCAAGACGGACGAGCTGAAAAAAGCGGTGACAGCGGACGAAGTGGACACCGAGTTTTATGCAAATCTTGAAACCTACGGCGTGGTTTCCTATCGCAGCTATGTGATCGAAGCCGAAAAGGTGGAAGTGAAGGCCGAAGAGACCGAAACCGACGCCGAAGACGCCGAAGCCGCGGACGACACCGCCGAGGAAGACGCGGAGCCGACGCTGGAGACCACGGACGAAACCATGGCCGCCGCAAAGAAGGCCGCTGACGCGATCGCTGCCGCAACGAGCGAAGACGCATTCCTCGCTGCTGTTGCCGACAAAGCCGGCGACAAGAAATATGCTTCCGACGATTCCCTGACGCTGCACGAAGACGCCACAAGCGAAACGATCTCCGACGGCGACAGCGAAGCGGCCACCTGGCTGTTCTCCGACGAAGCGGTCAAGGGCGCGACCCATGTGACCGAACAGGCCGACACCGGCTACACCGTCTATTATGTGACCGACGCGGCCCACAAGCCCGGCGATTCCCTCACCTACTCCGTGCGTCACATTCTTGTGAAGTTCCCGGACGACGCGGACGAAGCCGCTGAAGAAGCCGAAGACACCGAAGCCGCCGAAGCCGCCGAAGCAGAAGAAGCACAAGAAGCTGCCGAAGCCGAAACCGCGGAAGATGTGGAAGTGCCGGCGCTTGACACCAAGGCGTACAAGGACGTCAAGATCGCTCTCGATGTCAACGGCGAAACTGCAACCGACAAGGCGACCTACGTCAAGGCGCAGAATATCCTGCAGGAATACCTCGACGGCGAACACACCGCGGACGCGTTCGGCGCCCTTGCCAAAAAGTATTCCGAAGACTCCAACGCCGAACAGGGCGGTCTTTATGAAGACGTGCCGCTCGGTCAGATGGTGTCCGAATTTGAATCGTGGGCAACCAACAGCAAACGCAAAGCCGGCGATGTGGGTATCGTGGAAACGATTCACGGCTACCATGTGATGTATTTCGAAGGCAGAAAGACCGTCGCCTGGGACGACGCGGTGCGCGAAGCGCTCGCCTCCCCGAAGGCGCAGGAATACATGAGCGAGCTTGCGAAGGACGAATCTGTGGCAGTGACCGTTGTGAGCGAAAAGGCGCTCGCCAAAGTCGAAGCCAACATGCTGCGCATGGCGCGCAACGCGATCCGCAATGCGGCAAGACAGGCCAGCAGCAATTAATTGAACAGCGTGACC
>CACWJV010000140.1 GCA_902761265.1 Oscillospiraceae bacterium
TTCGTTTGATTTGTGCTTCGGCGGCGGGCTGTCGCAAAACGGCCGCGCCAACACCACGACGTTTTTGCTCGGCATCGTCAAGCACTACCTCGGCAACATTCTCGCCGATATCCAGACGGCCGACGGCGGTATCCTCGGCTATTTGCACACGCAGTTTGATCTCGATTTGCGCGGCATTCTGGAAGGCTTCCTCAAGCCCTACATCGGCGACGGGATCAAGGTCGGCAAAACGACGATCCTTAACATGGACAACATCATGTGGTTTATCGAGGATCTGCTCGATCAGGTGAACGATCTGTATATCAAGGATCCGCAAAAGCTTTATGACGTGATCGAAGACGTGCTGAACAAGCTGATGGCGCTGCAGGTGTCGGAAAAGCCCTGCACAAAGTTTATCGGCAACTACGGCTTCGGCGACAAAACCAAGCCCGGCACGCTCAACGAGCTGGTGCTGTCGGTGCTGGTCTATTGGTTCAACGGCAACGAAGACCCGACCGACGACGCGTTTTTGCAGGATGCGCTCTATCAGCTTTCCGACGGCGACACGTTCACCCGGCTGTTCAACCTGGTGGTCGATGTAGCGCTGCACGATCTTGTGGAGGACGCGATCCTCGCAAAGCTGGAGATCCGCGTCAACAAGCTGCTCAAAGACAGCTTTTTCAACCGTCAGCTCGGCAAGGGTATCAACGTACTGCTGTGGAACGTGCTGCGCGGCGACTTCAGCTATCTGAATCTGGTCAAGATCGTCTTCGCGCTCGGCGTGCTGCCCTACGGCAGTTTGTATGACGTGCTCGATCAACTGCTGCTGAAAAAATATGTCACGCCGTCGTTCTTGCAGGGCCTCGGCCAGTTTGTGGCGTTTGTGCTGCACGACTTTACCCACGACGAAAACCCGGTGTTCAAAGGCGACTTTGCCGCGGCGTATGATTCCGGTAAGCAAAGCGTGGAAGTGACCCAAAAGAACTACCGCAGCCCGACGATGGTCAGCGTCACGATGGGCGACGACAGCGCCACGGAAGCGACCGTGAGCTGGTTTTCCAAATCGACCGTTTCGGGCGACATCGAAATCTATGAAGCCGAGACGGCGCCGCGGTTTACCGGCAAGCCGACGAAGAGCGCGACGTTTTCTATCAGCAAAACGAGCGAGACTGTCGAGCGCCGCTTCCCGGGCATCGACCTCGACGTGTTCGGTCTGTTCTGGTATGCGTTCAAGATGAACCGCCACACCGTAGAACTCAAAAACCTCAAGCCCGGCAAGACCTACTATTTCCGTGTGGGCGATCCGGTCCACGGCTGGTGGAGCCCGGTCGGCTCGCTGACCACCGCCGACGGCGGCAAAGACGTGACCTTCCTGCACATGGCCGATCCCCAGTGCCACAACGAACGGCAGTACCGCGAAGGCTGGGCCGTTACGCTCGATGCGGCGTTCAAACAATATCCCGACACCGATTTCATCGTCAGCACCGGCGACCTTGTGGATCACGGCGACAACAACAAGCAGTGGCAGGGCATGTTTGACACGGGCGCAAAGCAGCTTTTGCACACCTATCTGATGCCCGCGACCGGCAACCATGAGGGCAAAGGCAGTTTTGCCACGGCGAACTACTTTGTATTGCCGAACCAGCCGCAGCAGGACACCGAGACCGGCGTTTACTATTCGTTCGATTATAACAACGTCCATTTCGCCGTGCTCAACAGCGAAGCGCTGGGCGAAGATAACGCGCTGACGGACGAACAGATCTCGTGGCTGCGCGGCGATATCAAGGACAGTACCGCCGACTGGAACTTTGTGATGATCCACAAAGCGCCCTATTCCCAGGGCTCGCATTACAAAGACAAGGACGTCTGTGCCATCCGCGACCAGCTCAGCGGGCTGATGCCGGAGCTCGGCATCGACATGGTCTTTGAAGGCCACGACCACGTCTATATGCGCACCGCGTCGCTCAAGGACAACCAGATCGCGCCGACCGATATCGTCTATCTCGAAAAAGACGGCGACGTCTATCGCACGCAGTCCATGCCGACCGGCACAACCTATGTGATCTCCGGCACGGCGGGTGTGAAGACCTATCTTGAAAACGACAGCAGTCAGGTGCTCGAATATATGCCGCAGCCCGAACGATCCATGGGGCTTGACACGCCGATGTTCACGGCCGTCGAGATCAAAGACAAGGTGCTGTATCTGAACGCCTACACCGTCAAGGACGGCGAAACGATCAAGGTCGACTCCATGGCGATTCAAAAAGACAAATCGCAGGGCAAGCAGATCGATTACACGCCCGAAGTAGAGGATCAGATCAACACGAGCAAGTTCATCACCTTTATGCAGACGCTCGGCGAAAAGCTGCAAAAGATCATGACGGTCGTTTGCAATATCATCAAGATCTACGTCCTGCGCGTGAAGCTTTGATCGCAATACAACCGACCAACGGGACTGTGCCGCGGCGCAGT
This sequence comes from Oscillospiraceae bacterium, assembly GCA_902761265.1. Taxonomy (GTDB): domain Bacteria; phylum Bacillota; class Clostridia; order Oscillospirales; family Acutalibacteraceae; genus UBA6857. The sequence goes on from CACWJV010000140.1 coordinate 2,452, forward strand.
CCCGTTTTGAAATATGTCCGGTCATTCACAAATTCTTTCCAAAAGTTTCCCCGCTGTGCCACCGAAAAGCCATCATTGCCTGTTAAGATGCGCATAGAGGAGATGATTGTATGACGAAAAAACAACAACGCGCGAAAAAGCCGCTGTCCGGCCAGGCTTTGGGCGTGGTTTCCGCGCTGGATCTTGCGGCCATCGTTGTGCCGGCCGGTCTGTTCCTGTGTTTGGGCGACCACCCGCCGATGCCGCTGTATGTGACGGTGGTCGCGATTCTCTGCTATTTCGTCTGGACGCTCTGTGTGCTGGGGCTGTTTTCGCGCAAACGGTGGCAAAACCGGGTATTGCTGGCGGTCAATCTGCTGAATCTGCTGGTTTTGATTTTGCTTGCGGCGCTTGCGGTTACCCTTTTGCATGCCATCGGAAATGCGATGTAAGAAGAAAGCCTACAAATTGTATAGGATATACAAAAAGAGACCGGTTAGCGCTCGCTTTTTTCTACAGCGGCGCGGCCGGTTTTCTATTGATTATCGGTGCGTTCTGTGATATACTACAAAAAAGGTAGGAATACCGGATAAATGAAGGAAACGGAGTGATCCTTATGCGCATGATCTATGCCGACAACGCCGCAACCACGGCGGTGAGCGCGCATGTTTTGCAGGAAATGCTGCCGTATTACTGTGAACAGTACGGCAACCCGTCGAGCCTGTATGCCTTCGGCCAGACCGCACACCGTGCCATCACCAAAGCGCGCGCGCAGGTGGCGGCGGCGCTCGGCGCGACAGAACGCGAAATCTATTTTACGTCCGGCGGTTCGGAAGCGGACAACTGGGCGATCAAGGGCGCCGCGGCGCTGGGCAAAGCGAAGGGCAAAACCCATATCATCACCACCACGATTGAGCACCATGCCGTTTTGCACACGCTCGACGCGCTGAAAAAAGAGGGCTTTACGGTCACCTGTCTGCCGGTCTATGCCAACGGCATCTGCCGCGTGGAGGACATTGAAGCCGCGATCACGGACGAGACGTGCCTTGTGACGGTGATGTACGCCAACAACGAAATCGGCACGATTCAGCCGATCGGTGAAATCGGGGTGCTTTGCCGCAAAAAGGGCGTGCTCTTTCACACCGACGCGGTGCAGGCCGTCGGACACATTCCGGTGGACGTGCAAAAAGACCAGATCGACCTGCTTTCGCTCTCCGGCCACAAGCTGCACGCGCCCAAGGGCGTCGGCGCGCTCTATTGCCGCAAGGGGATCCGGCTGCCGAATCTGATTGAGGGCGGCGCGCAGGAGAGCGGCCGCCGCGCCGGCACGGAAAATGTGCCGGGTATCGTGGGCCTCGGCGTGGCCATCACGGACGCGGTGGCGGCAATGGACGACAACGCGAAAAAACTCAGTGTGCTGCGCGACAAGCTGCTCGACGGCGCGCTGCAAATCTCCCACAGCCGCGTCACCGGCGACCGGACGCACCGCCTGCCGGGTCACTGCAGCCTTTGCTTTGAGGGTGTGGAGGGCGAAAGCTTGCTGCTGTTGCTCGACGCCAAGGGCGTGTGCGGCTCGAGCGGTTCGGCGTGTACCTCGGGGTCACTTGACCCGAGCCATGTGCTGCTCGCCATCGGGCTGCCGCACGAAGTGGCCCACGGGTCGCTGCGTCTGACGTTGTCGGACGACACAACGCCGGAAGAGATCGACTATATTTTGTCCGTGCTGCCGCCGATCATCGACCGCCTGCGCGCCATGTCGCCGCTTTGGGAACACATTCTCGAAGCCGAAGCACAGGGCAAAAAGCTGTATTAAAAAGGAGTGACAGGGTATGCAATATTCGCAAAAAGTGATGGAGCATTTCACCGATCCGCACAACGTGGGCAAGATTGAAGACGCCGACGGTGTGGGTGAAATCGGCAACGCCAAATGCGGCGATATCATGCGGATGTATCTCAAAATCGAAAACGATATCATCGTGGACGCGAAGTTTAACACCTACGGCTGCGCGTCGGCGATTGCAACGAGTTCGATGGCGACCGACCTGATCAAGGGTCAGCCGGTGAGCGAAGCGCTCAAGCTGACCAACAAGGCGGTTGTGGAGGCGCTGGACGGACTGCCCCCGGTCAAGATCCACTGTTCCGTGCTCGCGGAGCAGGCGATCAAGGCCGCGCTGGCGGACTACTACACGAAGCAGGGGATCGACCCGGCGAGCAAGGGCATCGTCATCAAGGACGACGACGAGATCGACGCGTGCAGCGTGTGAGCGTCAGCATTCATCAATTCGCAGCAAGGGCGGCCAATGGCCGCCCCTGTCGCTAAACACGAACCACTGAAAAAAGCTGCCGCAAAAGCGGCAGCTTTTTGGGTCAAACGTTAAACAGGAAGTGGACGATGTCGCCGTCCTTCATCACATATTCTTTGCCTTCGGAACGAACCAGTCCCTTTTCGCGTGCGGCGGCCAGCGAACCGCACGCCATCAGATTGTCAAATGTGACGATCTCGGCACGGATGAAGCCGCGTTCAAAATCGGAATGGATCTTGCCGGCGGCCTGCGGCGCCTTGGTGCCTTCCTTAATCGTCCAGGCGCGCACCTCCGGGGTACCGGCGGTGAGGTAGGAGATCAGACCGAGCAAATGATAGCTGCGCTGGATCAAAAGATCCAATCCGCCCTGTTCCACACCGAGGTCGGCGAGAAACAGCTCGCGGTCCTCCTTCGGCAGCGAGGAAATCTCCGCCTCGAGTCCCGCGCAGATCGGCAGCACTTCGCTGCCCTCCGCTGCGGCAATTGCGCAAACGGCCTTGTATTGTTCGTTGCTGTCGATACCGGCCGTGAAATCCTCTTCGCTCATGTTGCAGGCGTAGATCACGGGTTTGCTCGTCAAAAGCGCCGCTTCGTCGAGCCACGCTTTTTCGGTTTCGTCGCAATCCACCGCGCGGGCGGGCTGCTCGTTTTCGAGCGTCTCTTTCACGCGCTTGAAAAACGCCACCTGCGCCGCAAGACTCTTGTCGCCCTTCATTGCTTTGCTGGCGCGGTCGATCCGGCGGTCAATCAGCTCAAGGTCGGACAAAATCAGCTCGAGGTTGATCGTTTCAATGTCGCGCTTTGCGTCGATGCTGCCGTCCACATGGATAATGTCGTCGTTTTCAAAGCAGCGCACCACATGAACGATGGCGTCCACTTCGCGGATATGCGAGAGAAATTTGTTGCCTAAACCTTCGCCTTTGCTTGCGCCTTTGACAAGGCCGGCGATGTCCACAAATTCGATCGTGGCGGGCGTGCGTTTTTTCGGGTGATACATCTCGCACAGCGCGTCGATGCGGTAGTCCGGCACGTCGACCATGCCGACGTTCGGCTCGATCGTACAAAACGCATAGTTGGCGCTTTGGGCGCCCGCGTTGGTGATCGCGTTAAACAGGGTGCTTTTGCCGACGTTCGGCAGACCCACAATACCAAGTTTCATTTTTTCACGCTTCCTTTATTTCGTTGCTTTTTCCAGTGCCTGCCGCAGATCGTCGATGATATCGTCTGCATCCTCAATGCCGACCGACAGACGGATCAGATCCTCTTTGACGCCGCCTTCTTCGAGCTGCTCTTTCGTGAGCTGGCGGTGGGTCGTGGACGCCGGGTGCAGCACGCAGGTGCGGCAGTCCGCTACATGGGTCACGATGTTGGCGAGTTCGAGCGCGTCCATAAACTTCGTGGCAGCTTCCCGGCCGCCCTTGACGCCAAAGGAGATGACGCCGCTCGTGCCGTGGGGCATATATTTTTGTGCTTTCGCGTATTCGGGATCGCCCGGGAGACCCGGATAGCTGACCCAGCTTACGCAGTCGCTTTGCTGCAAAAATGCGGCGACCTTCTGTGCGTTTTCGCAATGCTGGCGCATCCGCAGCGGCAGCGTTTCCAGCCCG
>CACWJV010000141.1 GCA_902761265.1 Oscillospiraceae bacterium
CAAGGAACAGACCCACCACACCGACGCCACCTGCAGCCAGGTCGGCTATGATATCACATTCTGCGCGCGCTGCGGCGAAACGCTGAATCAGACCATCACCCCGCCGACCAACCATAGCTGGAACGACGGCGAAGTGACCAAAGACGCCACCTGTACCGAAAACGGTATGGTGACCTATACCTGCACCGTTTGCGGCGCCACCAAAACCGAGCCGACAGACATGCTTGCCCACAACTGGAACGACGGCGAAGTGACCAAAGAGCCGTCCTGCACCGAAGCGGGCGTAAAGACCTATACCTGCTCCGTCGGCGGTGAAACGAGAACCGAACCGGTTGACAAACTCGACCACAACCTTGTGCTCGTGCCGGGCACCCCGGCCACCTGCACCGAAGCCGGTCTTTCCGACGGCTGGCAGTGTGAAAGCTGCGGCAAATGGATCCTCCCGCAGCAGACGATTGACGCGACCGGCCACAACCCGGTGACCGATCCCGCCGTTGCGGCCACCTGCACCGCAACCGGTCTCACCGAAGGCAGCCACTGTGATATTTGCGGCACCGTGTTTGTGGAACAGCAAGAAACAGAAAAGCTCGCCCATACGCCGGACGCACCGGTGACGGAAAACGAATTTGACGCTACCTGCACCGAACCGGGCGGCTATGACGAAGTGGTCTACTGCGCCGTTTGCGGCGAAGAACTCAGCCGCGAAGAAAAGACGATCGAAGCTCTCGGCCACAAGATGGTCCAGCACGAGGGCAAGAACCCGACCTGCACCGAACCGGGCTGGGCGCCCTATGAAATCTGCGAGCGCTGCGAATACAGCACCTATGAAGAGCTGGAAGCACCCGGACATAACCCGGGCGACGTTGTGATCGAAAACGTGAAAGACGCGAGCTGCAGCGTACCAGGTTCCTTTGAGGAAGTGTACTACTGCACCGTATGCGGCGAAGAGATGTGGCGCGATCTTGTGGAAGGCCAGACGTTGCCGCACACGCCGGGCGAAGTCAAAATCGAAAACGAAGTGGCTGCCACCTGCACAGCCAAAGGCAGCTATGATGAAGTGATTTACTGCACCGTTTGCGATGAAGTGATCAGCCGCGAAACGATCAACACCGACAAACTCGACCACAACCTTGTGCTGGTGCCGGGCAAGGCGGCCACCTGCAGCAAAGCCGGTCTTTCCGACGGCTGGAAGTGCGAAACCTGCGGCAAAGTCTTTGCCGAACAAAAGACGATCGCCAAGCTCGCCCACACGCCGGGCGAAGCCGTCCGCGAAAACGAAACGCCGGCCTCCTGCAAAGCGGAAGGCAGCTTCGACGAAGTGATCCGCTGCACCGAATGCGGCGAAGAACTCAGCCGCGAGACCAAGACGATCGCCAAGCTCGCCCATACGCCGGGCGAAGCCGTCCGCGAAAACGAAAAAGCCGCGTCCTGCAAAGCGGAAGGCAGCTTCGACGAAGTGATTCGCTGCACCGTCTGCGGTGAAGAACTCAGCCGTGAAAGCAAAACGATCGACAAGCTTGCCCACACGCCGGGCGATGCAGTCCGCGAAAACATTGTGGAAGCGACCGTTGACGTCGGCGGCAGTTATGACGAAGTGGTCTACTGCACCGTTTGCCACGAGGAACTCAGCCGCGAAACCGTTGCGACCGATCCGCTCACGCACACCCACAACTATGTGGCCGAAACGACCAAGGAGGCCACCTGCAGCGAAGACGGCGAAACGACCTATACCTGCTCCGTCTGCGGTGACAGCTACACCGAAACCATCCCCGCCACCGGCAACCACGTTGACAAAAACAACGACGGCAAGTGCGACACCTGCGGTGAAAAAATGACCGGCGGCAAGCACTGCAAATACTGCGGCAAAATCCACGGCGGCGCCTTTGGCTGGCTGACGAGCTTCTTCCACAGCATTCTTGCAATCTTCAAACGCTGACCAAACAAAAGTACACAGCACCCTGCACAGCACCTTGCGGGGTGCTGTGTTTTGCTGTCCGGACGCCCTCTTTTGCGTCTGGAGGCGTCTTTGTCCCTTTTTGGTTTCGCTTTTAAGATTTTTTTAAGAGGAGTATGCTATCCTTTATACAAACATCGGAAAGACGTTTGGCGTGCACCGCGATCATTTGCGGCACGCCCGCGCGCTTTCCGTTTTTTTGTTCCACGTCGTGTGGCGTATCGCGGCTGTGCAATATTCGGTCAAAAATCGGACAAACTAAAACATGATCTTTGATCCGGGAGGCACGACATGAAATACGGCGTACTTTGGCGCAAAACAACAATGAACATCGGCGACGATATGCAGTCCTATGCCGAAAGCCTGTGGTATCCGCAGGTGGACTATATGATCGACATCGAAGCGCTCGACAGCTTCCGGTCGGCAGACGACGAGCCGGTCGCGTGTATCATGAGCGCGTGGTACCTGTGGCACAAATGGAACTGGCCGCCCGCCAAATGTATCTATCCGCTGTGGGTCGGGTTCCATTATAACGATATCCAGCGCGGCAGACCCCGCGGTATGCCGAGCAAATGGGAATATCTGACCGGGCCGGGACTCGACTATCTGAAAGCCTATGCGCCGATCGGCTGCCGCGACAGCTATACGCGCAAACGGCTAGAGGAACGCGGCGTTGCAACCTATTATTCCGGCTGTGTCACGCTGACGCTGCCAAAGCGCAAACTCGTCAAACCCGAACGGCCGTATCTCGTGCTGGTCGGGCTGGATAAAAAAACGGAAACCTATGTCAAAAAGCGTATGGAGAACACCGGGATCGACGTAAAGATTGTTGCGCCTACCCGGCCGGAGCCGTCTACCAACCTGTCGTGGGAAACGCGCAAAGCCGAGGTGGAGTCGCTGCTGGATCTGTATCAGAACGCCCGGGCGGTGCTGACCTTCCGGCTGCACTGTGCGCTGCCGTGCCTCGCGCTGGAAACGCCGGTGCTGATGGTGCGTCCGTCGTTCCAATCGGTGCGGCTGCACCCGTATGTTGACTATTTGCAAAAAGCGACGCCGGACGAGGTGAGCGCCGGCAAATGCGACGCGTGGCTGCTTTGTCCGCAGAAAAATCCGGACACCTACAAGCCGGTGCGCGAAGCGCTGCAGCAGCGGATTGCGGCGTTTATTGCGCAGGCAAAAGCCGAAACGCGCAAGGCGCGCGCGCTTTCGCCGACGGCCTATACGGCCGCCGACGTGCTGCGCTGGCAGCATGCCACGATGAAACAAACGCTCGACAACTATCATATCGAGCATCATATCGACCTGCGCGAGATACAGACGCTGCGGCGCGAAAAAGAAAAAAGCACCGCTGCGCTGGAAAAGGCGCAGCGGCAGCTTGCGCAGTATCAAAGTCTCGGCAGCTATCAGCGGGTGCAAAAGGAGCTTGCGGCCTTTCGCGAACTGGGCAGCGTGCCGCAGATGCAAACGGCGGTGCGCCGCTACCGACGGCTGATGCGCCTGCCGCCCGTGCGGCTGCTGAAAAAGATCTATCGGTTATTGAAAAAGAACAAATAACAACGAAAAAAGCCGCCCGCGGGCGGCTTTTTCAAATGGTTTCCACTTTGATCAGATTCGTGTTGCCGGAAATTCCGTTGGTCAACCCGCCGGTGATCACGATCCGGTCGCCCTTTTGCAGCCCGAGCGCTGACGCGGCAACTTTGGCGCCGGTATAAAACAGCACGTCGACCGACTGGAAGACTTCGCACATCGCGGGAATCACACCCCACGAAAGCGCGAGCTGGCGGTAGGTCTTTTCGCTGACCGTCAAACCGATGATGTTGACCGGCGGACGAAAACGCGAAATCATGCGCGCTGTGCCGCCCGACAGCGAGCAGGCCACGATCGCTTTGGCGCCGATGTCGATCGCCATCCCGCAGGTGGCGTGGGAGATGGCGTCCACGGTGTTTTTGATCTGGAACGCTGTGCGGCGAAAACGCGACGCGTAGTCGATGCCGTTTTCCGCCTCCTCGCAGATTTTGGCCATCGCCGTGATCGTTTCTACCGGGTATTTGCCCGCGGCGGTTTCGCCCGAAAGCATCACGGCCGAGGAGCCGTCATAGACCGCGTTGGCCACGTCGGAGATCTCCGCGCGGGTCGGACGCGGCTTTTCAATCATGGATTCGAGCATCTCCGTGGCGGTAATCACGCGCTTGCCGAGCAGCCGGCATTTGGTGATGAGCTGCTTTTGGATCCCGGGGAGTTGTTCAAACGGGATCTCCACACCCATATCGCCGCGGCCGATCATGATGCCGTCGCATTCGTTGCAGATTTCTTCGATATTGTCGATGCCGGCGCGGTTTTCGATTTTGGCGATCAGACTGATCTCGCTGCCGCCGTTGGCGTTCAAAAACGCACGCACGTCTTTGAGATCCTGCGCCTGCGAGACAAACGAGCAGGCGACGAAATCCACGTCCTGCTCGATGCCGAACAGCAGATCGGCTTTGTCCTGTTCGCTCAAATATACGCTGTGCAGCACCTTGTCGGGAAAGCTCATGCTCTTGCGGTCGCTCATCACGCCGCCGGCAATCGTTTTGCAATGGATGTTTTTGCCTTCGACCGACACAACTTCAAAGATCAAAAGGCCGTTGTTGACCAGAATCCGTTCTCCCGGGAAGATTTCGTTGTGGAGATTCTCATAGCTGACGGCCACGCGCGTTTCGTCGCCTTCGATCTGTTCGGTGGTGAAGGTGAACTCGTCGCCGTCGTGCAGGGTGATGCTGCCGCCCCGAAATGTGCGGATACGGTATTCCGGCCCTTTGGTGTCGAGCAGAATTGCGATCGGCAGCCCGAGCTTTTCGCGCACGGCTTTGATCTTTTGGATTTTGTCCAAATGCTCCGGATGGGTGCCGTGGGAAAAGTTGAGCCGCGCTACATTCATCCCGGCAAGACACATTTGTTCCAGCGTTTCCTGTTTGTCGCTGGCGGGGCCGATGGTACAGATGATTTTGGTTTTTCTCATAGTCTCACTTCCGTTTCGGAGTTCAGCGCAGCTTTTTGATCAGCTTGATCTTTGCCTTTTTGGCCATCGGCATGAGCTGCGCATACGCATAGTATTTCATTTTGTTGCCGACCAGCACGTATTCGCCGATGAATTCGTGGTAGTCTGCGGAAAAGCTCTTTTTAAAGTCGTAGATCCCCTTGAAATTGTCGGTCGGCACCAGTTCGCCGAGCGTACCGTCTGCGCACAGCGCAGGCGATTGGACGATAACGTAGCCGAGGTCGTGTACGTCACAGCCGCGTTCGATGCTTTCACACAGCCGCAGATAGTTGAGGTAGTGGCTCGACCGGGTGTTGTTGCGGATCACGTTTTTCGTGCCGCCAAACAGACAACTGCCCATGCCGGCATAGTAGATCGACAGACCGCCGGCCACACAGATTTTGTTGTCGGCGGTATACGCTTCGGCTTCCTCCATCCGCTTTTCAAAGTGCTCGGTTTGTTTATCTACGCTCGTAATGATCTCCTGAAGCTGCCGCGCCTTTTTTTCGTGCGCGCCGGGGAGCTGTGCTTCGGCGTCCGCTTTCTTTTGCAGCCGCTCCGCCTGGAGCCGGCGGTCAAACGTCTTGTCGTAATAGATCAGCTTTAAGTCGGAGCAACCGTCAAATTCGCGCAGCAGTTTGGTACAGTAGTCGCCGTTGCGCTCCACAAAGTCGTCGCGCTCGCTCGTGTCCTTCATCACAGAGATGAAATCGTCCATCAGCTTCGGATTTTCCTCGATATCCTTATAGGTGTAGCTGTGTGCTACCAAACCGCGCTGGGTGCCGAGGCGGATGGAATAGCGCACGCCCTTGTCGCACTTTTTGAGGATTTGTTCCGCTGTGCGCGGTTTGCCGTCTTCTTTGAGCGGCACAAAGAGCTGTACGGGCTGTTTGTAGGTGTAGTTTTGCAAATTCGCGTTGAGCGTGTAGCCAAGACCTGTCAGCGTTTTGTGCAGCGCCGTGCCTTTTTCCTGCGTTTCGCCGTTGATACGCAACGACACCGGCGGATCCATGATAAACGCCGTCACGCCGTGGGCTTTGACTTCACCCCGCATAAACGCGGTGAACGCCTCGAGCAGCGCCGTGTTTTCGTAATCGCATACGGGGCCTGCCGGCGCATACCAAATTTTGCCGGCAGCGGGGAGCGACCGCTCCATCAGCAGCACTGCCAGCACGCGGGTGTCGCCGTCAAAGCCGCTGAGATAGCGGCATTTCCAGGTGGTCTTGACCTTTTGCCAGCGCGAGGACTGGATATACTGGCCGCCGTGCGCTTCAATAAAGGCGTCGTAGGCGGAAAGATCGTGTTC
>CACWJV010000142.1 GCA_902761265.1 Oscillospiraceae bacterium
ATCTTGTCCGGGTCGCCGCCAAAGGAGGCAATATTGTCGTGCACCCACTGCAGCGCGGCGATCTGATCGAGCAGCCCGTAGTTGCCCGTGGTGCCGTTGGGCGATTCCTTCGCCAGCAGCTCGTTCGCGTAATAGCCGAACACGCCGAGCCGGTAGGCGCAGTTGACAACGATGATGCCGCGTTTTGCCAGCGATTCGCCGTTGTATTCGCTGTAGGAGGTGTTGCCGCTGGTGAGCGAACCGCCGTGGATAAAGAACAACACCGGGCAATCTTTGCGGTCGCCCGCGGGCTTCCAGATGTTGAGATAGAGCGAATCTTCGCTCATTTTTTCGGTGAAGTTGTCTTTGAGGCTGATTTGAAACGTATGATAGCCGACGATACGCGTGAGCGATTCCATAATTACAGACGAATCCGCCTGCATCGAGCGCGGCGCAAAGGTATCGCAAACGCGCACACCGTCCCAGCTTGCGGGCGGCTGCGGTTCTTTCCATCGAAGCGCGCCCACCGGCGGCGCGGCAAACGGGATACCGGCGTAGACTTCGACCGACTTGTCCGCGTTATAGACGCCGGTCAGATCGCCCTGGGCGACCTGGACAACGCCGGTCGCTTCGGGATTTTTAACGTCCACGGCCGGGATCTGCTTTGCCGGCGGGCCGGAACATTTGAAGATTACGCCTGCACACAAAAGCAGCAGCACAAACAGCGGCAATCGCACAAGGAACTTTCTTTTTGCGAACACCTTTTTATGGAGCACAAAGGCCAGCACAAACAGCACAATCAAGGCCGCCCAGCCCCAAAGCGTGTTTTTGCCAAGCTCAAACAGCGCCGCAAACACCAGCAAAAACAACAGGGCAAAGACAATAAACTTCTTTTTCATTTTCGGTTTTCGTTCCATAAGCATCTCCTTCGTTTGTCTTTTTATCTATTGTAGCATGGCAGGAAAAGGAAAACAAGAGGCGTGCGGAACAAAAAGAATCTTTCATCGTTTTCCGTCCGCGCCGATTAAACCGCCGCCGTTTCGCCAACACTGCGGGCGAGGTGATCGGTATGACAGTGCTGCTTTTGCGCACGGTGATTTTATATGTGGCGGTGATTGTTTCTGTGCGGCTGATGGGCAAACGGCAGATCGGCGAGCTGCAGCCGGAGGAGCTGGTGGTGACGATTCTTCTTTCCGACGTGGCGACAACGCCGCTGCAGGATATGCAGATCCCGCTGTTGCAGCCGCTGATGATCATGATGGTGATCGTGGCGTGCGAACTGCTGTTTGCTGCGCTCAGTCTCAAATCGCGCACCTTTCGCACCCTGGTGCAGGGCCACGCGATCCCGATTGTAAAAAACGGTACGCTCGATCAAACAATGCTCAAAAAGATCCGCTATACCGTGGACGACGTGCTCGAAGCGCTGCGCTTAAAAGATGTGTTCGACCTCAACGATGCGGCGTATGTCTATGTGGAATCCAACGGGTCGCTCAGCGTGCTGAAACGGCAAAAGCCGCCGGCGCCGCCCGCACCCCCCGTTTTGCCGTGCCTTGTCATCAGCGACGGCAAAGTGATCCGCGACGCGTTCAGTCTGTGCGGTATGACGGACGAAAAGCTGCAGCGCCTGCTGCAAGCGCAGCACAAACAGACAAAGGATATCTTTCTGATGACCTATGCGGCGGACGGCTCGTTTTATATCGCGGAAAAGGAGGAAAAAGTATGAAGCGGCTGTGGGTGTGCGCGGTGCTGCTGGCGCTGAGTTTGTGGATCTGTATCGGCGCCCGGGTCGGGTTGCAAAAAACGGCGGACGCACAAATCCGCGCGTTGGAAACGGCGAAAGCAGCCGTTTTGCAGGGGAACGACACGGCGATTCTGTCTGCGTTGGAAGACTGTGAACGCTGCTGGAAAGAAAACAGCCGGCCGTTTTATCTCTTTTTGGACCACAACTTTTTCAACGACTTCGAATACACGCTGTTCCATTTGCGCGATTACGCGACGCTTGAAAAGGGTCTCGCGCTGGAAAAGATCGGCTACTGTGCGGCGGTTTTGCGCGATCAGGCGGACGCGCAAAGACTTGCGTTTGAAAATATTTTTTGAAAATATATTGACAAGTGAACCTCTTTTGTGGTATAGTGAACTCAAACAAAGGAGGTGAAAGCGATGGATCGGTTTTTGATCGGATGGATCGCGGCGGCTGTCGTGTTTGCCGTGATCGAAGCGGCCACCGCGCAGATCCTCACGCTCTGGTTTTGCATCGGCAGCATCGGCGCCATCCTTGCCAACGTCTGCGGCGCGTCCGTGACGGTGCAGGTGATCGTCTTTGTCGCCGTGTCGGTGCTCACGCTCGTGATCGCGCGGCCCTATCTGCGCCGGTTTACACGCACCAAAGTGCAGCCGACGAATCTGGATATGTGCGTCGGGCAGTCGGCGCTGGTCACCGAAACGATCGACAATCTTGCCGAAATGGGGCAGGCCAAAATCCGCGGCAATCTGTGGACGGCGCGTTCTGCCGACGGCAGTGTGATCGAAGAGGGTAAAACGGTGACGGTCGTGCGGATTGAGGGCGTCAAATTGATCGTTTCACCCGTGGAGAAGTAAACAACCCATCAACGCTTTATTATCTATTGAAATCGGAGGTTATCTTATGGGTCCTGTTGTCTATGTATTGCTTGCACTCGCATTTCTCGTTTTGCTCATCATCGCGCTCAACATCAAAATCGTGCCGCAGTCGCGCGCCTATGTGATTGAGCGCCTGGGCGCCTACAGCGCCACGTGGCAGACCGGTCTGCATATGAAGATCCCGGTGTTCGAACGTGTGGCAAAGATCGTCTCGCTCAAGGAGCAGGTAGTCGATTTCAAACCGCAGCCCGTGATCACGAAGGACAACGTCACTATGCAGATCGACACGGTCGTGTTCTATCAGATCACCGACCCGAAGCTCTATACTTACGGCGTGGAGCATCCGCTGTCCGCCATCGAAAATCTGACGGCAACGACGCTCAGAAACATCATCGGCGAGCTCGAGCTCGACCACACGCTCACGTCGCGCGACACCATCAACGCAAAGATCCGCGGCATTTTGGACGAAGCGACCGACCCGTGGGGCATCAAGGTCAACCGCGTGGAGCTGAAAAACATCCTCCCGCCGCGTGAGATTCAGGACGCGATGGAAAAACAGATGAAGGCCGAACGCGAACGCCGCGAAGCGATTTTGCGCGCGGAAGGCGACAAGGAGAGCAAGATCCTGGTCGCGCAGGGTCAAAAGGAAGCCAAGATCCTTGCCGCGCAGGCGGACAAGGAAGCCGCGATTTTGCAGGCGGACGCCATCCGCGAAAAGAAGATCCGCGAAGCCGACGGCGAAGCGCAGGCGATCCTTGCGATCCAAAAGGCCGAAGCGGAATCCATCCGGCTGATCAACGAAGCGAACCCGGGCAAAGGCGTCATCGCGCTGCGCTCGCTCGAATCGCTGGAAAAAGTGGCCGACGGCCAGAGCACGAAGCTCATCATTCCGTCGGAGATCCAGTCCGTCGCCGGCCTTGCCGCAAGCGTGAAGGAACTGGTGGAAAAGTAATTCAGACTGTTCTCATGCCGGCTGCGTCTGCAGCCGGCTTTTCTCAAAGAACAACTGTCCTTGCGCATGGGGAGGGATGCTTTATGAAAAAGAGCTTCAGACAATACAAATCCATGATCTGGACACAGTTATATCTGACCCTTGTTCCGCTGGGGCTCGCTGTTTTTGCCGTCATCAAGGGAAAGCCGAAAAACCTTGATGCGTGGGGTATACCGATTCTGTCTTTCCTGCTAGCGGCAACATTCTTTCTGTGTTACAGCTTTTATACGTTTCGAACCCTTGTGTTTACCGACGATGCGGTGGAGGTGAGATTGGGAAGGCTCACCCTGCAAAGCATTCCGTTGACAGAGGTGCAGTTTGTGGTTGTGTTTCTGCAGGAATGGCCACGTTCCGTCGGCCGCAATGTTGTGTTTGCCAGACGGCGCTATACTGTAAATGAATTGCACAAAGCGTCCTATCACCGGAAAACCGGCAATCATGAGATTATTTTCTGTGAGTGGGATGCAGCGCTGGTTGAAACAGCCAAGTCGGTATTTCCAAATTTGTTTGACCCGAGGAACGAATATATCCATCACCGTCGATAACTTATCATGCGATTGACCGCCGGTTTTTGTCCGGGGGTTTTATCAACACCTAACCGTCCGCAAGGGCGGTGTTTTTATGCCTGTAACACAGCGCCCGCAGATCGACTGGGCGCGGACGGGGAGAGCAATGGATGATTTGCAGATCGGCTGCGGCTGGGTTCAAACCCCTTCAGTCACGCGCTTTTTATGCTGCTGCTTTGCCACAGCGTTGGTTGGCGCGTGACAGCTTCCCCAAAGGGGACGCCTTTGGTTGTGCTCCTATTTGTTCATTTTCAGTTTTCAATTCCCTAGTCCCTAGTCCCTAGCCCCTAGCCCCTAGCCCCTAGTCCCTAGTCCCTAGTCCCTAATCCCTAATCCCTAATCCCTCAATCCCTCTCTTGACAAACCCTTCCCGGCGGGTTTATAATATCAAAAGCTTACTAATTCAGTCGGCTTATCGGAAATGGAAGGAGTGTTCCTATGCGTTATGTATTGTATGTCCTGTTGGTGCTCGTCGTCCTTCTGGCGGTCGTGCTGATCCTCGGCGCGGTGCGGTTAAAGAAAAAGCCCGCCCCGGCCCACGACGCGTTTCATGTGGAAATTGATGAGACCGCCGCGCTGGATCATTTTTGCCGGGCTGTCCGTCTGAAGACCGTCTGGCCGCGGCAGGGCGAGATTGACTACAGCCAGTTCGACGCGTTTTTGCCGCTGCTGCGTGAACTGTATCCCGCCATGTTCGGCGTGCTCGAGGTCAACCTCGTCAACCGGTACGGCCTGCTGCTGAAATGGAAAGGCAAATCCGCCGAGAAGCCCGTTGTGCTGATGGCGCACTACGATGTGGTGGCCGCCGACGCGAGTAAATGGAGCTGCGATCCGTTTTGCGGAGAAATCCGCGACGGCAAGGTTTGGGGCCGCGGAAGCCTCGACACCAAATGCATCATCACGGCGCTGCTGGAGGCGGGCGAAGGACTCGTCAAACAGGGCTACACGCCGCAAAACGACGTTTGGTTTTCCTTTGGCAACAACGAGGAAACCGGCGGCGATACCGTCCCGGCGATCGTGGACTGGCTGGAGCAGCACGGCGTCAAGCCGTGGTTTGTGCTCGATGAGGGCGGCGCGGTCGTCTCGTCGCCGGCACTGGGCGTCAAGGGCGATTTCGCCATGATCGGCGTTTCCGAAAAAGGCGTGTGCGACACAATCCTTACAATGAACGGCATGCCCGGCCATTCCTCCACCCCCAAAGACTCCGACGCCACGACGCGGCTTATCAAAGCCGTCAGCGATATCCAGTCGCATCCGTTCCCGGCAAAGCTGTCGGACGAGGTCAAGGAAATGCTGTGTAAAATCGCCGGCTATGCGTCGTTCCCGATGCGGCTGGTGTTCGGCAATCTCTGGCTGTTCAAGCCTTTGGTGCTCAAAATCATGAAGGGCAACGCCGAAACCGGCGCCATGATCCGCAGCACGGTCGCGCTGACAAAGCTTGAAGGCTCCGACACAATCAACGTGATCCCCAACAAAGCCGTGGCCGGCTTTTCCGTGCGCGTGGCGCCGTGGGATTCGCCCGACGATCTGATGGCAAAGATCAAAGCCCGCGCCGGGGAACACGCCGAGGTTTCGTCGGAATATACCGTCTATCCGTCGCCGGTGTCGCCAACCGACTCTGACGCGTTCCGGCTGCTGGAACGTACCGTCGACGCGGTCTATCCGGGTGTGCCTGCGGTGCCGTATGTGATGACCGGCGGCACGGATTCTAAGCATTTCACGCGCATCTGCGAAAACGTCTATCGCTTCGGCGCGTTCCGGTTTACCACGGAAGAACGTGCCGCGATGCACGGCAACGACGAAACGCTGTCTGTCAAGAGCTATCTCGACGGCATCCAATTCTACTATAAACTGCTGCAAAGCATCTGACGGGAGGCAAACTGTATGAATCCACTCATCCCCATGACCGACTATGAAACGTCGTCCGACGCGGTCAAACACGAATATGACGACCAGATCCAAAAGCACGGCCGCATCACCAATATGAAGCGCACCATGCTGCACGACATGCAGACGTTCAAAACCTACATGGACTGGTACAC
>CACWJV010000143.1 GCA_902761265.1 Oscillospiraceae bacterium
TTCTATCAAATTATTCAGTGACGCAGTCGCACCGTCGTTCGCCTTGACCTCTACCGGGATGAGAGAATCTGCATCGCGAACAAAGAAATCCATCTCCAACGTTCCCTTTTCATTGCGGTAATAGTACAATTTGTATCCCTGTTTCACCAACATATCACCGACAATGCTTTCATAGATTGCGCCCTTATAGGTACCAAAGTTTTTATTGACGCGCAAATCGTTCTGCGCCTCTTCATCCAAAGAACCAACCAGCAAACCCGTATCTCTAAAGTATACCTTGTAAAAATCAGGATCATAGTTGCCGCCGAGAGGAAGTTCTGGAAACGTCATACAATAGCAAAGGTTTATCATTCCGGCTGTATCAAGCCAATCCACAGTTCCAACATAGTCCCTGTTTCGGGCACCATGAGCAACCTTGGAAATCTGAAACTTTTTATTGTCCTTCCCCAAGAAAACAGGAATCTTACGAAAAACGTTCAAGATTTTTGCTTTGTCCAATCCACCAGCGTATTTGGTAATATCTTCTTCATAATCTAAAAGAATCTGTCTCTGCATTTTCAGTGTGCCACTATAATTCTTGTTGTTTACAAAAGACCATACGATTGCGGGCATACCTCCGAGCACCATGTATTCCCGAAAGTTTTCCATCATGACCTTCATTTCCAAATCACTGAACGGCGTCAATGTTTTCATATGTGTATACAGATCGTCGATCTGAGTCTCGGAATATCCCTTTGCCCACAGAAACTCTTCAAAATCCAATGAGTACATTTCATAATCTTCTTTGTAACCGACACTGTTGGATTCGATCTCGTTATAATTGATTCCCATCAAAGAGCCGGAACAAATTACATCATACCGGCCGTCTTCTTTAAACGATTTCAAGCTGGTGGCACAATTTACACAAGCTTGGAGTTCATCAAAGAACAGCAACGTATTTTGTGGGAGAAAAACAAGCTCAGGGTTTTTCAGAGAAATGTTGCGGATAATGGTATCCACCTCAAAACCGTCATCAAAAATATCCAAATATTGCTTTTGAAGAATAAAATTAATTTCAATCACGTTTGTATAATGCTGTGCAGCAAAATGCCGAATGGATTCAGTTTTGCCGATTTGTCGTGCACCTTTAATAATTAAGGGCAAGCGATCAGAATTGGTCTTCCAATCAATCAGATATTGATCTATTTTTCGTTTCAAACGATCCATCACCATTTTCACCACCTTCCACTCAAAGTATATCACAAAATTCTATTATTATCAATACGTTTTACTCACATTTTTCCAGACAGAAAGCAACACAATATACACATTTTTCTTGATTGAGCAAAGAGGAGGACGATAAACCGTCCTCCTCTTATCGTTCTGTTATTAACCGGGAATTCGTGTCAAACGATGGATCTTTGTGGATGGCAGATATCAACCGTCAATAACACATCTGTACACATTGTTCAATCAACAGATCCGTCCTTTTGCTTTTTTCTGCGCAGCGCATACCACAGAAGACCAGCCAACACGCACGCGGCACCGCCCAAACGGAACAGGCTTGTCCCCATGCCACCGGTCATCGGAAGCTCATAGCCGCTGTCATTCGGCACAATCCGCTCCAGCGTCAACGACCGGCCTTCCAGATCCGCACTGCTGATATACAGTGGATCGGTCAGAAGATGGTAACCGACGGGCGCCTGTACTTCCAGCAGCAGATATTTTTCTTCCAACAGATGATCCATCTGGGCCTTGCCGTCTGCGTCCGTTGTCAGCAACTGCATTAGGTACCAGCTTTCGCCGTTGTGGTCGGTATAGGTCTCCACGACATCCGGCTGCTGCTGCAAAATCGCTTCCAATTGTCCGCCCGTGCAGCGGTCCGCTTCGTTCGGACTATAGACCGCGAACACGGCATCCTTCAATTTGACAGTAGGATCATTTGCATCGGATTTTGTCAGGCTGAGATCCCAACGTTTACTGCGGTTGTCAGCAATAAACACCTGTGTCTTTTCGCGGTCATAGCGGAAGGTCAGCGTGTCTCCCGCGGCGGTATGCCAGCGTACAAAGTCGAAGTCGCGCCCGACCGGCACTTCGCAAACAGAATACTTGACCCGTTCGCTGCGATCCTTGCCCGCTTCCACAGTCACTGTGTAAATATGACAGGGCGTGCCTGCTTCGTGCAGCGCGGTCAGAATATCCGCATAGCTGCCTTCGATTGCTTCGCCTTGATAGACCAGGAACGAAAAAGTCTTCTCCGTATCGGTCGTATACACAGCGCCGAAGCGGTCAACCAGTTTTTTTTGCAGATATGGATAATCCGGCACCCGCACACCCACAAGCAGCGGCGAAGCTTCCAGCCAGACGCTGTTCATACAATACCGATAGGCGAAACTGTTGTAGGCAGTCAGACCTGGCTGTGCGTCGTCGCCGCACACGGCACGGAATGTTACGCGGACGGTACTACCAACCGGCATCAATCGCTCACCGTCATAGGATGCATCAACACGGTCGTCAATAATTACACGCAGACTGCGTGATTGTTCAGTCCGCACCAGCGTCCAGCCGCTGCCGCTGCCATTCCAGTCGGCGTCGTCAAACAACACTTTTTCGTTGAATTCCACCGTATACTTGGAAGGACCCAGAACACTGTCGTTACCGTCTGTGTCCAGAATATGCACCTGCAAATCCAACTGTGGGGCAAAATGGACAGCAAACTCACTGTAGCGTGCAATATCTGGCTGTAGCGTATAGACGTCATCCGGCTGCGGCAGATTGTCAATCAGCATCAGATAGTCCATCGCACGGTTTTCGTTCGTGTTTTTGACTTCGAGCCCGTAGGTGAAAGTGTTCTGCTGTACGGCCAGCGTAATCACCGGGTCGGGGTTGTTCGATGTCGTCTTGTTTTCCGGCCGCAAATCTTCTTCAACCGTCTTTTTGGAATTGGTGGCCCAACCGGAACGAACCGTAACAAACCCGTAGCTTTCCACGCCCGTGTTGTCGCCGTTGTCGTCGACCAACGGTGTACCGTGGTCAACCAGATAAGCTGCGTATGCTGTATCTTCCGGTCCAAAGAACGCGGTGTTAACATAGGTCGTGTTGGTAATATTCGTATTGGTTTTCTGCGTCGTCACCTTCAGCTTACCTATGCAGCCCGGAAAATGGATCATGATACTCTCGGGGAAGGTCAGATCCATGCGCTCCTGATTGGTCTGCGGATCAATGGAGAAACTGACATCCACCGTTCCGCGCAAAACCGTGTTGCCGAAATACGGCGTTTCCGTATAGTGTGTACGCGACACACCGTTGTAGTTGGTATAGACATAGGGAAGGTTCAGCGTGACCGGGTCGCCGTTGATCTGAACGGTATGCGTCCTTCCGGCGATATCGCGCAACGTCACAGCCGTGTCGCTGTGCGCCGTAATGGTGAACAACGCCTGCTCAATGGTGCCGGTGTTATCATAGATCGCGCTGCTGACAGACCGGCCGTCCAGATCATAAATAGTATAGCGAACTTCACCGCCAAAACGGTAGGGATACTGCATCACGTCAGAGATCGTATAGCCATTGATCGCTGCTGTACCTTCATTATAGGTTTCAACCACCCAGTTCAGATCTGCAAGCGGATCAACGGCGTCCTCCTCGGAGATGACCGGATAGACGTTTCCGCCATAGGTAAACGATTCCAGTCTCTTGTTGACGCCGGGCAAAATCTCGCCTCGACGCACCGTGACCTCGGAGTTTAGCTGTTCCACACCGACCGCCGGTCGGCTGATGAAACAGTTGCCGTCATTGCGTGCAACATCGGTGATCGATTTGCCACCGATCTGCGCATCGTCATAAACGGTCAGACCGGTACTTTGCGGATCGAGATACGGCATGGAAATCCGGTTAAGTGCCGCGTCATCGGTGTTCTCGGGATCGGTATCGATCGCAACCGTATAGCAGAAGACAATCGCTTCACCGGAACGCAGATAATAGTATCCGTAGTTTTCGTCAAATGCCGCATAATTTTCATTTGTCTTGCTGCCGGTCAGATGGAACGTGACCTCCTGCCCGTCGACCGTTGCATCCACCTTAACCGATTTGTAGCGGATGGTGCGGTTGTCGTTCATCACGACCGGGATCACTGCGTTATCGTTTTCCAACGACCAGTCGCTGTAGGTCGTGGTGGTATAGTTAGTTCTCGAATCGCTGTAATACTTATCAGACATAGGGTCAACCCGTCGAAACGCGAAGCCGCGCGGCAGAAGATCCTTCATATCGGTCAGATACAACCGCGTGGTACCGCCGTTATACAGCACTACATAGTATTCCAGATGAGAATACGCGTTGTCGTAGTATTCTCTTGTTTTGGAAATGCCCGCCTTTCGGATCAGATTGACGCCCTTTTGCAGCACTGCGCTGCCTGTGCCAACAATATCATGCACCACGTTTTCCGGGTAATCGTTGACATAGATCACATTTTCCACGCTGTTGCCCGCAGTTGCCGCACTGTAGGCATCCCAAATATCCGTATAGGTCAAGGTTACATACAAATAGGCATCGGCAGGTTCGGTGAATCGAATGCTGCTCTCCTGCGGCCAACGGATATAGAACTGACCCTCCACATCATCCGGCCAGAAGGCGCGAATGGGCGAATCGGTACCGATATACCAGTCATCCATACCGGTAAACGTCACATGCTCCGGATCATCTGTACGGTAGGACAGCGTGATGTTCTCCGTTGTCCAGTCAAAGATGCCAAACGTCTGCGGCAGACGGTCAAACAGTTGTTTGCCGGTCAAGGTGATCTCGCCCTCGCCACCGCTGGACAGCCGGATCTTATACGTGACGACATGATTTTTTTCCGTCAGCGCAAGATAATCGTTTGGCGCGATCGTTTCGCCGTGGGTATTGCCGTCGATATTGGCGTTTGCGGTCACGATCTGCTTGTCGAAGGTCAGAATGGAGCCGCCGCCACCGACCTGCGCATACAGCCGGTCGTCCGACTTATCGTTGAGCCACGCCGTGTTATGGAAACTG
Organism: Oscillospiraceae bacterium; assembly: GCA_902761265.1. GTDB lineage: Bacteria > Bacillota > Clostridia > Oscillospirales > Acutalibacteraceae > UBA6857. The sequence goes on from CACWJV010000143.1 coordinate 5,005, forward strand.
TAACGCAGATTGTCGTTGGTTTTGACCAACGCACGGTAGGTCACTTTGCGGGTCACGGTGCTGCTCGTTTGCGGGAAGGTGGCGTAATACCATTTGATCTGCGTGTCGTAGCCGCTGAGTTCACCGAGATTGCCGTAGGTCTTGTGCACCGTAACGGATTCCGCCACGCAAGCTTTGCCGCTTTGATCCACGCCGACCGTCACGTGATGATATTCGCCGTCGCGGTCGAGCACATACCACACAGAGCCGTCCGCTGCCGTATAGGTGTCGGGCACACCGCTGTTGCCCCAGTCCACAGTCTCGTTACCGATGACCGGAACCAAAATCACCTGACTGCCGGTGCTGTCGTCCACCAGCGGCAAATCATAGGCTGTCACGCCGTGGTTGTACATGCTGATGGTATAGGCCAGCTCGTCGCCGTCCGCAAAATTCACTTTGCTTGGGTCCTCTATCGTTTCGCCGTTTCGGGCAAGCGATTTGCCAATTGTAAAATCATACCGCAGCCGATAAGAATTGCAGGATGCGTTTACCTCATTTCCTTCATCCAGCGCATTGCGATACTCCATGTGTGCCGTATTGGACATCGTCTGCATCCAATCGTTTTCACAATCGTAATGGTGGTGCCAGTCCTGCGTCAAAAAGCCAAAGCTCGTTTTGTGCGACACATAAATCGGCAGCGGAATTTCGAGGCCGCCATAGACGATGAACGGATCGTTTTCCTGCGTAAAGGTCCAATGCGGCGTGTAGGTGTCGCCGGCTGTCACAACATAGCCCAGCGCATCCAGTCCGGCCTGTACACTTTCAAAGACCTGTGCATCCTGCACAATCGTGTCACCAAGACAGACATAATAGCCACTGTCCGCCTTGCGGATGGTGATCGTCTGTTCGGTGGCCACCGGTGCGTCCTTGGAGCTGTTTTCAGCATCACAAACGATCTCGGTCGTGCCATCCATTGCAATCGCTGTATGGGGCGTATAATCATACAACTGGGCGTTTTGAATGGTAATCGTCAGCCGTTCGCCATAGCGGTCCTGCGCAAACATACGCTCCATGTTGACCGGCTTGATATACATAAACTGCGACAGCGGGTCGGTCACGCCGGTAAGATTGGTCGTGCTGCCCGTGTTGAGGTTGCTCACCTTCAGATTGAAGGTTTCGTCCATACCCATATAAACGGTATAGGTAGCGTTTGTGCCGGAAGCACGCGTTTTGGTAAACGCCAGACTTGCTGCCGGCGCAGTCATCGTCTTTTGTGCGGTGGCGCTGCTTCCCAGCGGGTCAGAATAGTGATAATAGAATGTGCTGTCCACATCGTTGACCAACTGTTTCGTAATCGGGAACGTCAGGTCTGCAATATCTTCCGCCAGCTCGTCTAGATGCAGCTCCAGTTGGTTGACGAAGACGGTCAAAACCGCCGTGCCGGTCGGCATTTCGGTGTTTTCGGTCTTTGGCACCACACTCCAGTGTACACGCAGATTGTTGACCGTTCCGTTGTCGTCGCTCACCGGTTCCACCCAGCATTGCCGCACGGTAAAGATTGTCGGCACACTCAGCGTGAGCACCGAGGACTGGCTGCCGTCGTCGTTCTGAATATACAGCGTATTCACGCGATTGGATCCGCTGATACCGCTGCGCACTTCAAAGGCGCCGCTTGCAAGCGCAGACAGAATCTTTTCGTTCCAGTGTACAGCCTCGGGCAGCGTGATCATATCGACCAGATCGACTTGCCGGCAATAGTCCTTGCCGTAGTTCGAATCAACGATCGTTCCGGTTGTCGGCAAACTGATGTTCCAACTTTGCGCCTGCAGACCGGCAATCGAGCCGCCTTCGCCGTCGCCGATCGCCTTTATATCTTGGACCGAAGTTTTTGAAACCTTGCGGTCCTGCCGCTCCGTCCGCCACAACGCAGCCAAATATTCGTCCGCCGGCGTCAGCGGCACCGGGCCAACCGGTTCAGACGGACTTTCGGGCGCAGTCAGCCAGATATGCAGATCGCCGCCGGAGGTGGCAGGAGACGGATAGGTTGTCAACAAACTGAAGCTTGCCGTTTCGCCCTCCTGCAACCGAAGTTCATAAAACTTTACATCCGGATCGTCTGTGTTGTGCAGCGTTACCTCGATATTGGAACCTTCAATCACAAACGACGTATCCATACCGATATGGTTGACGTTGGAAAAATCGAAATATATACGGGCCGTCACAGCGTGGTTGCTGTCGTTGGCGGCAGAGACCACCGTATTCAGATAGGCACCGGTCAGATACTGATAGGTACCATCCTCGTCAACGGTATATCCGGCGCCTTTCACACTGCTTTGCACCGGCTCCGACACCGACAGACGAATCTCGCCGTTTTCAAGCGCCAACGCCGGCGCTGCGGTTCCGTTTGTCCACGGACGGTCGGTATAGTCATCGATCAGACCAGTGTTTTTAAACACGCTGACAGAGACCGTTACGTTCGAAAACAGATTGCGCGCACCGGAAACGGTTGTTTCGGTCTGATGGGTCTTCGCGTCGGTAACTTGCGTCAGCGTACCGACACCATAAAAGGCAGAACCGCCCATCTCAGTGATTTTGGACGCGTCTTCAAACGTCACGTGCTGCAGATCTCTTGCTAGGATAAACGCCGACGGATTCACACCCGTAACCGGGATCTCGGTGCCGATGACGGTAATAGTCTCGGGCACTGTGTATTCCGTGATGCCCGGCGGGCAATATGCCACGCTTGCGCTGCCGCTGTCAGTAGACAGTTCATAGACCACGCCGTACTCGTCGACGTAGCACATGCCGTCGATGGCGGAAATGGGCGCGGGAGCGCCGGCGGAAGCGGCGGCCGGGATGGAGAGGACTTCATTCTCGCCGTCGAAGTAGATGTCCCCGCAGGAGGAGACGGCGTTGAAGAAGTTTTCGGGC
>CACWJV010000144.1 GCA_902761265.1 Oscillospiraceae bacterium
CCCATGCACTATTTTATCGATTTTGAAGCGACGCAGTATTCTATGGAGATCATCTCCGTCGGCTGCGTAGACGAAAACGGACGCAGCTTTTCCACACTGATCCGTCCGCACAATATGAACAAAATGAGTGATTTTATCACCGAGCTGACCGGGATCACACGCGAACAGCTTGAACAGGCGCCGACGGCGGACGAAGCGTTTACCGCGTTTTACGATTGGATCGACCCCAACCACACGGCGCATTTCTTTTGCTACGGCGACTGCGACCGGCTGTTTGTCTATCGCACGATGCGCTATATCCGCTCGTTTCGCGCCCAGTGTGCGCTGGGTTTGATTCTTTCCAAGCTCACCGACGCGTCGCTGATTGCCCGCAAATATTTCCGGATCGACAACTCGTTGTCGCTCAAACACGCTGTGGAATACTTTGCCGGCGAGCTGCCCGAGGTTTCGCACGAAGCGCTGGCCGACGCCGAAAGCCTCCGATTCGTTTACGACCACATCAAAACCGGCGTTGTTGACGTGTGCCCGTTCCCGGAATATGTGACCGTGAAAAAGGTCAAACCCAAGGCTGCGCCGCCCAAGGTGGACGCGTCGCGGCAGATCGTTGCCAGAAGCGGCGAAAAGCAAATGGAGTTCACCTCCTACAGCCAGGCCGCCGACTGGGTGATGCGCACCTATCTCAAGCACTCCCCGTCCTCCAACGAGATGACAAAATACAAAGTTGAGCGCCGGATCAAAAAAGCCGCCACACAGAAAAAGAACTATCAAGGGTGCAAGTGGAGCTGCAAATAAAAAAGGCGCGTCAGCGCCTTTTTTAATTCGGAATTCGGAATGCGGAATTCGGAATGATTATCGCAGGATAGCAACAGCCGACCGCAAACGATCCACCGCGTCTATGCAGAGATACAACATAGAACGCTTCGATTCTATCCGCTTGACATTGTCGCAAATCGAACCTTGCACCCGCCGTTGAAAACGAAACACAGAAACAACAAAAGCCGCCCAAAGGCGGCTTTTAATTTACACAGTATCGGCAGTGAATCACTTTCGCCGCGGACAGTATATGCAAAGTTAGCTGTCGGTCAAAGCGCGACCGAAATTCCGAATTCCGAATTCCGAATTCCGAATTATAAAGACTCCTGCTTTCCGGTTTATTTCGCCATAAAATCTACAAACGCCTGCTTCACCTTTGCGTTGTCTTCGCTCACGATCAAAACGGCATACAGACCGTCGGAAAACGTGATGCCATTGCCGACCTTCTGGCTCTGCGTCGGATCATAGGTGGCATACAGGCTCTGACGCGTCTGCAGATGCTTTTGCAGCGTTGCGAGCGCCTCCCCGGTGTCGGCAGCGTCCTTGACGCGGATCACAACCACTTCGTCGGAGTTGCCCTTGCCGTCCTTGGCATAGCAGACCGAGAACGCGTCCACCTTGTCAAACGCGATATCCGACACGGCGGACAGATAGGTTTCGGCGTCGGCGTCGTTGGAGCTGACATACGCCATATCGCCGAACGGCGCGGCGGAAAGCATCGCTTCCTTGAGATCGAACAGGCTCACGTCAGATTTTGCCGGCGTGTTGTTTTCCCCGCCGCCGCAGGCGCAAAACAGTGTTACGACGCTCAGCGCACACAGCAGGATTGCAATTGCTTTTTTCATGATACTCTCTCCTTATCCGGCGATGTTGTTTTCGGCGCTCATCATTTTGTTGTTGCCCTCTTCATAGCCGCCCATGTCGCTGTCGTCGTGATAGAACTGGGCGTCCGAGAACGACGCGGTGATCGCTTGTTCAATCTTTGCCATCACGTCGTCGTCAACCTGCGGCTCGTCCTCGTTATAGTTGATGATGTTGAATGTGAGTACAAAGTCGCCGTCGGTGTTTTTGCCCCATTGATGTTCGAAATAGCATTTTTCACTGTACTGTTCCATCGAACCGAGCGATTCTTCCAGCGTGTTGACCATCACGGCGGCAACATTTTCAGTGTCGGGGGTGATCTTCTCTTTGAAAGTGCAAGCGCCGATCGGAGCCTTTTTCTTCAACAGACCCTTGACCCACTTCGGGATAGCGTAAATATTCTTGATTTCCACCGCGTGCTGCGACGCATAGGAATACTTGGTGCCTGTGGCCGCCGGGAAGAATTCGTTGTTCCAGTCGTGGTTTTCTTCGGCCTGTTCGTCGTTCAGGTTAAAGTTGCGATACAACGTGCCGTCTGCGTCGGAGTAGCAGTCCACATGGTACCATTCGTCGTCCAGTTTGACAAGATTCCACGAATGGACCAGATCGCTCGAGTGGATGACCTTGCATTCGATGCCCATCATCTGCAGCAGCAAACGCATGGTCGTCGCGTAGCCCACGCAGACCGCGTTGTGGTTTTTGAGCACACCGTAGGGGTTGTCAACGTCTGCGTTGCTTTCGTGGATCACCGTGAGCATGCTCGTGTCGCTTTTCATCGACTTTGTCAGCCACAGATAGACCGCTTCTTCTTTTTCATAATCGCTCATGTCGTCCTTGATAATCTTGTCAAGCACGTCTTTCGCCATCGACAGCGTTTCCTTGTCGCGGTCGTTGAGCGTGTCCTCGGTGCCGTTGAGATACGCGTCGGAGATGTGCTTCGTGGAACGGATGACGTATTCGTCAAAGATCGTCACGCCGTCCTCTTCGCCGGTGTCAACCTGTTGGCCGACTGCGTCCTTGAGCTCGACCACAGACTTTTTGACCTGCAGACCGCTGATCATCGTGACGCACGAGAGCAAAATGCTGCAGACCAGCAGCACGCACAGGATTGCGGACATTGGGGATTTCTTTTGGGTGGATGTTTCGTTCATTAGAATCGCCTCTTTCGTTTTTTTGCGAATGCATGATAGCACTTTCGTTAGCAGTTTGCAAGGGGTTACCGTTCAAATTCAGAATAAATTAATAATTCTTGCGAAGTTTTTTAATAATTCGAATTGAGAATTAAAAAAGAGCAGCACACCGCTGCTCAATCGTGTCTTGTATCGTCTTCGAAACATTCGCAAAACCGCGCCTGAAACGACGCCGGTTCTCCCCCGGCATACAGATGGCCGATATCGGAAAAGCCGCACATGCGGAAGATGGCAATTCCCTTTTGCCGCTCCTCGGAAATCAGCGTGGTCACAGAGCTGGTCAGCGCCGCGGTGTTGTGCCAAAGCACCATCGGTGAGATGCCGAACAGGTGCGACAAAAGCACGGATTCCACCCCGAAATGGCAAAACAGTGCAATCGTGTCGTGGTTCCCCTGCGTCACACGAAAGTGCCGCCCTTCGTGGACGTAGCCGTGCGTTGCAAGCAACGCGTCCAGACCCGCGCAAACCTTGTCATATTCCGCTTTGACGTTGGTGCCGCGAAACAGATCGCCGGCGTGCCAGCGGTCGGAATAATAGATATCGTCTTCGGTAAACGTTGAAGGCAGCCGGTCCCAGCAGCAGGTCATGTTGCCGTCCGCACGCGGCACAGCCCCGCGAAACTCCTGCAGCCAGTCGAGCGTTTCGCCGGTGCGCTTTTGGCGTTTGAGCGTATAGGCGGCGGTCTTTTGCGCCCGGCCGAGCGGCGAAAGATAGAACGCTTTGACATTGTAATTGTCCATCTTCTGCGCAAGCAGCTTCGCTTCCTTGCGGCCTTTTTTGGTTAAATCGTCGTGCTTGTAGTCCGGGTCGCCGTGGCGGATGATGAGGATTTTCATGGATTACTTCCTTTCACAGGTGAAGCACACCCAGCCGTTTTTGGTGTGGCGGGCGGTCACCGTAAAGCCGTATTGCCCGAACGCATCCAGCACATCCTGTTCACGTGTGTCGATGATGCCCGACGTGATAAACACGGCGCCGTCGTTGAGAAATCTGCCCACGTCTTTGCAAAACAGAATGATGACGTCGGCCACGATATTCGCCACCACGACGTCAAATTTGCCCTTGACGTCCGTTGCAAGATTGCCGCATAAAACTTCATACTGCGGCGCCGAAAAGCCGTTTTCCCGTCCGTTTTCGCGCGCAGTCTTCACCGCGAGCGGATCAATATCGACGCCCGTGGCGCGCTTTGCGCCCAAAAGCAGCGCGGCGATGGAAAGGATGCCGCTGCCGCAGCCGATGTCGAGGACGGTGGTGTCCGGCGTAATATACGGCTCAAGCGTTTCGAGGCACAGTCTGGTTGTTTCATGGGTCCCGGAACCGAACGCAAGACCCGGTTCAATCGAAAGCACCTTGCGGCCGCTTTGGTTGTCGTAATCCTCCCATTTCGGTTTGATCACAAGCCGGTCGCCGATCTCCATTGTGTGAAAATACTGCTTCCAGTTGTTCTCCCATTCCTCTTTGTAGCAGGCGTTTTGGTCAATCTCATAGCCGATGCCGGCGGCCTGCAGCCGTTCGCCGAGGTACGCCACCGCTTCGAGCGGGTTTTCCTCGGGCGAAATATAGACGTGTACAAAGGCTTTGCTGCGGTCTTTTTTGAGCAGATCTTCGTCGATCAGATCGATGTGCGCAATCTCTCTTGCCTGCTGCTCAAGGTCGCGGTAGTCTTCAATATAGATGCCGTAGGGCACCACCATCATGGCGATATCCGCCGCGGTGTCCACGTCGGCGGCGTTGACGGCGATTTTCACTTCAGTCCATGCGTCCATTGCTTTTCTCCTTTTTCAGAATCACCGCGTCCAGCGCGCCGAGCGACACGCAGTCGGTGACGTTGGTTGCGCCGAAAGCGCTTTGCTTGTATTGCCAGCGTTCGGGCAGATGATAGGTGATCGGGTGTTCGTTGCGGTTGATGATAACAAGAATCGCGTCGCTTTTGTTTTCGCGTTCAAACGCCAGGCACGACAGCATTTCGCTCACGCAAAAGAACGAGCCGTCCCGCAAACAGTCGCACCCTTTGCGCACCTGACCGAGCAAGCGATAAAACGCGAGCAGATCGGTGTTTTCCTTTCCCCACGGGTAGCAGCCGCGGTTAAACGGATCCTTGTACCCTTCCATCCCGGCTTCGTCGCCGTAATACAGCGAAGGCACACCGGGCAGCGTATATTGCAGCACGGCTGCGAGCTTTAACAGCTGCACGCCTTTTTGATAGTCCGCTTTGCTCAGATGATGCTTGCTTTGCCACGGGCGGTCGCGGCCTTCGCAGCTTTCCCCTGCCAGCGCGGTGATGGCGCGCATGGTGTCGTGGGTACCGATATGGTTCATCAGAATATCCGTCACGCACTTCGGGTAGTTTTCAAGGATCATCAAAATCCGGTCGGAAAACCCTTCGGCAACGCCGGAGCGGATAAACGACAAAATCGCATCCGCAAACGGATAGTTCATCACGGAATCGAGCTGCCTGCCCTGCAGATACCGCCGCCGTTTGCCGTAGCTCGATTTGTTGGAAGCATCCTCCCACACTTCGCCGAGGATCAGCGCCTCAGGATTTTCGGTTTTTACCCGTTTGCGAAACGCATCAAGAAACACGTCGGGCAGCTCGTCGGCAACATCCAGCCGCCAGCCGGAAATTCCGCACCGCAGCCATTTTGCAGCCACGCCGTTTTCGCCGGCAATGTAGTCGATGAACGACGGCGTTTCCTCCTGCACCTCCGGCAGGATGTCGATCCCCCACCAGGCGGTGTATTTATGCGGCCACGCCTGAAACTTGTACCACGGGTAGTACGGACTTTTTTTCGATTGAAACGCGCCGAGCGAATCATAGCGGCCGTATTTGTTAAAATAGCGGCTGTCGTCGCCTGTGTGACTGAATACACCGTCGAGGATCACGCGGATGCCGTGTTCCTTTGCGTCTGCGCAAAGGT
>CACWJV010000145.1 GCA_902761265.1 Oscillospiraceae bacterium
TTATTGTTGGGGAAACAGCATTTACACTAGGATTTTTTCTTTATCATGAGGGCGCGTATGGGTATTCGTAAAGGGCTAAAGAGATACTTGCTTGAAAAGGGCTTTTGCCGCGAAAGAGGCGGCAAGACATTTTTTCGGTTGCTCGTAGATGACTTTTATGTGTGTGTTGAACTTCACTATGAACGTCGACCTGCGTACCAAATCGTACCAAACCACTGGCTTGAAATCAAAGCGCCGTTTTATGATTTAAAATTTGATGTTCTTTGTTTAAATGAGCGTTGTATGGAGGGCCTGAATCTTTCTTTACTTTATATGACAAGGAAAAAATATCTTTCGGACGTGGGTTGCCTTTCTTCGCTTTGCAGCGTTTGTGGAAAACAAAAGCAGGATTGGATCAAGCATCAGGAAATCGATGAAATGCGTATACAAAGAGAAATCATAGATGCCTTTGAGCAGGAAGTTTACATACCTTTGTTCGAAACCAAAGACGCTAGCTTATATGATTATTTATGCCGTGTTGCTTTGAAGCTCGGTGAAGAGATCAGCTATAATTCCCCCACGTTATTTGAAGCCGCTTGCCGTGAAAGGCGCTGGAAAGACGCACACTATTGCCTGCGATGCACCATAGCGCAGCGGTCACCCCTGCTTGAAGCCTACGGGTATGATTCCATATTACAGCGTCCGCGTTCCTTGCAGCAGCTCGAAACATATCTCACGGACGACATGATCGGGAACCTTGCAAACAGCGAAGATCCCTATGACAGGTACATTCTGGAACTTTATAGAGAAATTGAAGGAAGGATGAACTGTCCATAAAGATGGAAGCTGAATGTTTTATCGAGGTTCATAGAGCGTTTCAACACACCAGAGTGAAAGCGACCCGGGCAGCGTTCAAACGAACCCTGCCCGGTCATTTTTTATGCTACCTCTACGCTGTCCGGTCCTTCCGGGAACTGCTGATAATCAAAGTTGAAATCAATATGCAGCTTGTACCCGCGGTAGATATCCACGCGGCGAATTAGGCAGGTTTTCTTTGTTTTTTATACGGATTCCGATGGGGAAGAGGCAAGAGAAGACGTTACCCATGACAACAGCACCAACCCGGAGCAGGTCTTTTTTGCTGCGCTGCGGTCAGATGCCGTTCTGAATGCATTGAATCCTTGGACTCCCGTGAGCGGATGCTGATTGCGGCGCATCTCGGCTTTTGCTCGGAATGTTATGAGACCTTGGCATGGAAAGAAAAAGACGGGATGCCGGTGCTGACACCCCGAAAGAAGCAGTCTTTGGTTGATTTGGCAATTGAGCATGAGCTGGCTGACTCGGATTCTGTGCATGAGATACTGGAGCGAGCGTATGGGAAGATGCGGAAGAAGTTGGGTGAATCCGATCGGCAAGTTTTTCATCTGAATAGCAAGGTGTTGCTGTTTAACAACATCTTGTTGCTTTTTATCTAAAAGCATCTTACTTGTTCTTTGGGGAACTTGTAACAGCCCTTTCTGCTTTCTGCGGTATGATTGTTTTTTTGAGAGTGTCTGCACAAGAATTCATGTGGTATAAGCAAGCAGACGATTGTCTCTCAATGTGATTTACTTTTTTGTGAAACACTTATTGACATCACGCTTAGAATCTTCTACAATGAGATGGTAGAAAAAGAAAAGATAAAGGGTCATACCATGAAAATGAACCACTTCAACACCAAAAACCTTACCACGGGTTTTCTGTACTTCTATGTCCATTTTGCTACCGAAGTTGCGTGCTTCTTTGCCCTCGCACGATATACCGAGAGCGCCCCGACGATGTGGCTGCTGTCATTCGCCTACGACATGCTGGCGTTTGCGCCGCAGGGGCTGTTTGGCTATCTGAGTGACCGGTTCCGCAAGCTTTCGTTCGGGGTGGCAGGACTTGTGCTGCTTGGCACTGCGCTGATCCTGCAGGAATATACATCCTGGACATTCTTCTCGCTCGTGATCCTTTGTATCGGCAATGCATTTACGCACGTCAACGGCGCGGAAGTGACCTTGCGCACGGCTAACGGCAGCTTGTCGCACAGCGCGATCTTCGTGTCCGGCGGCTCGTTCGGCGTGGTGTGCGGCAAGCTGCTAGGCACCGGCGGCGCACCGTATTGGCTGGTTCTGCTGCTGGTCGTTACGGCGATTCCGTTTGCAGTACTGGCGCAGATATATCTGAAAGACAAGGCGGCGTGCTTTGACGCCGTGCCGTGCCGCGCATTTCGCTACAATAACCCTAAGATCAGCAAATACCTGATCATCCTGCTTTCAGTGATCGTCGTCATTGTACGTGGATACATGGCCTACGGCATTCCGATTTCGTGGAAGAAAACAACGCTGCAGACGGTCATTTTGTTCACCTTTATGGGCGTCGGCAAGGCGCTGGGCGGTGTGCTGGCAGACATCTTCGGCGTCAAAAAAGTGGCACTGTGCAGCATCGCACTCGCACTGCCGTTCCTGCTGTTCGGCGACAATCACATGCTCATTTCGCTCACCGGCGTGATGTTCTTCAGCATGACGATGTCGGTGACGCTTGCGGTGCTGGTATCGGTTTTGCCGAAGGCGCCCGGGCTGGCGTTCGGGTTTACCACGATCGGGCTGTTTCTCGGCGCGGTGCCCGTCTTCTTCGTGAAGATTACGAGCCTTGCGGCCAACTGCATCATGCTCTCGGCGCTGACAGCCGTCTGCCTTCTGTGCCTGTTTATTTCAATCAGAAAGGATGAACATCATGAACGCGTGGTATGAACTCATCAATACGGGTCTTTTTCATCATGTCAGCACACCGTTTATCGTACTTGTCGTCGTATTCGCACTGATTGTTGCCGCAACGGTGGCGTTCGCGGTGTACGAAATCAAGCATGATCTTTCATAGAGTTTTTACCGGCATGCTGACAGCGTTGGTGCTGACCGTTTTGATTGAAGCGGCGCTGGCTTTTTTGCTCGGTGTGCGTACACGGTACGGGCAGGGGATCGTGCTGCTGGTGAACGTGATCACGAATCCATTGCTCAACGCGGTTTTGACGGTTGTGTCGTTTTACATTTCACCGGCAGCATATTACTGGTTTCTTGTGCCGCTGGAGATTCTCGTTGTAATTGCTGAGGGACGAATCTACAAAAGTATGCTGCAAATCAAAATGAATCCGTATCTGCTTTCGTTTTTGCTCAATCTGGGTTCCTGGTTGATCGGATCGGGAATCCTGAAAATCATAAAGTAAAAGGGAGAAATTGTTATGAAAAAAATCGCTGCATTTGTGCTTATTCTGTTTTTGGCCTTTTCTATGAGTGTCCCGGCGATTGCCGATCTGGATGAAGGTGACTTTGACAACTGGGAGGTTGTCTGCGGTCCGGCAGGATTCTCTTTTGTGGATGTTCCGGAACCGGATCAGGAAGGGCAGGATTTGCATGATTACCTTGAGCCGGGTGTGAAACTCTGGGTACACAGCTTTAACAGCGAAACCAAAAAGTATCTATTGGTTATTTCCTCTGAAAGCAATCACAAGATAAAAGGACATGGCTTTGTGAGTGTAACGGAAGCACAGCTCAACAAGTACTTTATTGGGGAAACACAGGCGTTCAATCCGAAATATACAACGAAACTGGATAAGAAAGCGGAATGCGTTGTAACTCCGAGTGTGGGCGTCGTTCTGCGGCAGGGGCCGGATGTCAACTATCCTTCGTTTAAGGTCATTCCGCAAAATACAAAGCTGACATATCGGTATGTCTATAAGGGCGAAAAATACAATTGGGGCTATGTGACCTACAACGGCCGGGACGGCTGGTGCTGCCTCAATTATACCGAAGAGATTGTATCAACCACGGAGACAACGACGGAGACGACAACAGAAACCACAACAGAGACCACAACAGAGACCACAACGGAAACGACCACCGAAACGACGACAGAAACCACAACGGAAATCACTACCGAACAGACCATTGCTGCTACGATGGAAGCAACGGCGGCAGAGAAATCCACAAAGGATGTGCTTGCAGAGACAATCGAGTCAACAGAAGAAGCGCCGTCTTTCTTCGGTGAGACAAGGAATGTGATTCTGGTCTGCTGCCTTGGCGCGGTTGTGTTTGCGCTGACAGCGGTGGTGATTCTGTTGATCGTGAAACGGAAAAAGCAGGGTTGATTCTATTCAATACAAAAAGCAGAAGAAAAAGCCATGAAAAAGGGTATATCGATTGTATTGACTTTAGTTATTTCTCTATCTTTGTTGGCGTTTCCGTTTTCGGTATATGCGAACAAGGATACTTCGCAGCCCGCAAAAGTTACCAATCTAAAAATCACAACAGCTAATAAAAAAGGACAATTAAAGCTTACCTGGAAGTTCCAGAATACGGTTGACGGATATCAGATTTACCGCAGTACGACGGGAAAATCAGGAACTTATAAAAGGATAGTAACCGTTCGTAACAAGAATACTTATGTGGATAAAGAACTAAAAAACGCCACGACGTATTATTACAAAGTGCGAGCGTTTTCAAAGCAAAATGAAAAGGCTGTGTTCGGGTCATTTTCAAAGATTCAGCTTTCAACAAAAATCACATCCGGCTATGTAAAAAAGAAGTTTAATGCAACGATAAAGTTTTTGGAGGATTTCTACAGTTTAGGTGCAAACTTTGATCAGATGATCCTCCAACCGCATACGGATGCGTACGGAACGTATGATGACCCGCATTATTTGTTTGAATACAAAGGATGCCGTACAAAGGCGCAATTGAAACAGCAGCTTACAAAGTATGTTTCGAGCAAAGTTGCCAATGCGATTTTGAAAGAAAAATTCCTTACCATTGACGGAAAGCTGTACATATGGTTTCCGCCGATGGGCGCGGAATCCGCTATGGTTTTATCTAAAACAAGAGTTTCAAAGCTGGTATGTTCTGACAGGAAGGCCACCATGCGCATTGGTGCCTTCTGGCAAGGCGCTGAGGGCTATGGCGGTGCAGATTATGATTATTTCAATCAAACTCTTGTGTATGAAAACGGACGATGGGTGTTCGCTCAAAAGAACTATATGACGGATTGGATATATCCCTATTGGTAATTTCCTTGCACACTTTACTTTTTCACGTTTTTGTGTTATCCTATGTTCAGAGGCAGGTGAACATCTATGGAACCGTATAAAAAGAGCGGATATTGGTTTGACGGCGCCGAGTATAACTTGCAAACCGCAAAGGCCATGCTGGAAACAAGACGCTATCTCTATGTTGGCTTTATGTGTCATCAAACGATTGAAAAAGCACTGAAAGGCATTTTCGTAACTAAGTGCCCGAATGAAGAACTGCCCTATATCCACAAACTTGTTCGTCTTGCGAATCTGTGCGGTATTATAGATGAAATGTCAGAGGAGCAGCTTGCACTTTTGGATGTGCTGAATCCTCTGAACGTTGATGCACGCTACCCGGTGAATAAAGAGCTGTTGTTGAAATCATTGTCGCAGGAACGCTGCGAAAAACTGATCAAGGAAACGGAGTCGCTGTTGGAATGGCTGAAAACGAAGTAATCGATATTGCAAAGAAGTATGCTGATCAAGTTCGGAAAATCATGAAAACCAAAGCAATCATTCTATATGGCTCTCACGCAAAGGGCACTGCAACCAAAGACAGCGATATTGATATTGCCGTCATCGTTGACAGCATTGACGCAGACTATCTGACTGCAGTTTCGAGACTGTGGAGATTGACACGACGATGAGATTGAACCGGTCTTAATGATTGACGGCGATGACCAAAGCGGCTTTCTGCATACTGTGCGAAGCACTGGAATTGCAGTTTGATCTGTGACCTTAAGTGAAAAGGATACGGTTGCAGCAATAATATGGGGTGCGTTTCTGCGTGTATTGGGAGAGCGCTTGAATGGCATTCAAGAGGTAAGGGGTTCGATCCCCCTCATCTCCACCAGAAAGAAGTACTTGCAGAAGAGCAAGTGCTTCTTTTTTTCTTGTTCTTTTGCAAAAAGGAGAGAGGGGGATCGAAGTAGGAGCGGTACAGAGCGACAGTCCGGTGGACTGTCGTGACCGCGAATGACCGAGGCGCGCAGTTCGCGCTGAGAATCGATCCCCCTCATCTCCACCAGAAAAAGGCATCTGCAAAAACAGGTGTCTTTGTTCGTTATTTCACACATTCGACAGTTCTGCCTATGTTTGAAAAAAAGGCCACTCAAAAAGAAAATGAAGTACGAAAGCATGGCGGCACAGTTTCGTGACTGTACCGCCATGCTGTTATTATTCTGGGAAATCTTATCAATTATTTGAACCAGTCTCAGGAAGAACGAGGCAATGCTTTTCCAAAAGCTCGGTCTTTGCGGCTGGGGGTTCTCCTGCTCACCGGGATCTTCCGTCGGAGCTGCAGGTTTAACCTTAACAAAGCGGAACAGATCTGCGCTTTCTTCCGTCCAGATGAAATAAGTCTCACCATTAATAACTTCAGTGAGTTTACCGCAGACCACGGAACGACCGAAATCCGCATACCATTCGCCGGCTTTGACCATTGCCACATCCTCCGGGGTCGGGTCGCTCACGTTCATGGCTGCCATCACCGCAGGATCGGCAAAGTCGATGTAGTATCCGCCTTCCTCAGCGTTTTCCAGAGAAGTTGCCACCTTGACCCAAGGGGATGCCGCTGCCGTCGCTGCGTCAAGCTGACGGATACTTGCCGCAAGTGCGTCCACAACGATCATCGTCTGGTCGGCGATGCCGGGTTCCACCATGCAGCGGGTATATGGGAACGGCATGCCGTTGAGCTGATAATGATACTGATTGCCGCCGGGGTTATAGGCAAAGACGTCACTCTTGAATTGCATATCGGTGATCTCTGCGCTTTTCGCATGCAACTGCGCGGCGGTTGCAGCCGGCATCGGATCACTGTACTGTGCATTATACTGCGCGGAAAAATAAGTGAAATACCCTGCTTCGGCGGTCTGATAGAACACGTTCACATCGATGTAATAATCACCGACCTGCAGATCTGCCAGCGTCTTGCTGACCGGTACCCAGCTGACGCCGACTTCTTCGGTGCAGTTGATCCAGGCGTGCTGGTTGGTATATTCACCGTTCAGGTCTGGATCGCTGCTGACGCATTTGACCATCAGCGCATCGAAATCCGCGTACCAATCGGCAGCATTGAAGCGTGCCAGTTGGGCCTGTTCGTCCGCCGTCAGCGGATTGCTCGTGAACAGCTTGGAAAAGTTGAACCACACACCGCCTTTTTGCAGACCAGCGGGAGAGGTGGGAACCTGTACCCAGTTGTAACTGGGCGCGGCAAACGCAGCAACGCCGCAGGACAAAAGCATCACAAGCGCCAGCAGAGCGGACAAGAGTTTCTTTGATGTTTTCATGGGATTCGCTCCTTTACAAATGATATATAGGATTGCCCTATGGCTCCATTATATAAGACGCCCGCGGGAAGTCAATGCAAACGGCGTGAATGATGCCGTTTTCGGCGCGAATCGTTTTCATGCTCCTTTATGCCCTGCCA
>CACWJV010000146.1 GCA_902761265.1 Oscillospiraceae bacterium
AAATTCCGGAAGCCGACGGGCATCCCAAGTCGTATTACCAAAAAATTGCTTTTTTGGACGCTGTTCCGCAGCTTTTCTTCAAAACCTGCCTCTTTTTCAACAGGATGGGTAAAAAGATCGGCGCTGTGATCGCTTGCATGGACGCAGATCCTGTATAACACAAGAATAATAAATGGCCTTGCATCTGCGGATCGTGCAGATGCAAGGCTTCTTTTTTTCACATGAGATCCACTGAAGCAACGCAATGCGTCGCGTTCCGTACTTTCTCGACACGGCTTTCCGGTAAGAGAGGGTCAAAACCGTCTTTCCGATTGCGCATGGTGCGCCGGCTCTCCTTTGGAATTACAACACGGCCGACGACTGGCATACAAACAGCCGGGATGCGATATTCAAACGGTATCCGGTTTTTCCGCGTCACAGATTCCGTTCGTAGAGTTCAAAGATCGGGATATACGCGATGTGCCGCATCAGTTCGTGCCGTCCGGCACAGGTAAAACCGCGGAAGCGGTAGAGACGGATCGCCGGTCCGTTTTTTCGACACGCCGCGTGAAGTGCCGAGAAGCACCAGTTTCATGTTGCTTTTTCCCCTTTCATACCTTATGTGCACCGTTGCAGATTCTGGATTTTTCATCATACCGCGCCCCCTTGGCGTTTACAACCGTTTTTGGACGCAAATCCGGATCCGCAGGAGCGCTTGACATGGAAAAGCGCAGATGCTATACTGAAGCCGGAAACGGAAAAAATGCGGCAAACGTTCCGTCGCGTGTTCCGCCGGCGCCGCACCGGAAGAAGGGAATTCTATGAAGCTGCAAGATTTCTTCTCTTTGATGAAAGGTATTTTGGCTGTTCTTTTGGCGGGCGTTTTGTCGCTGTCGCCGCTCGGCTTTCCCCGCGTTCCGCACGAAAAGAAACTGGAGCTCGTCTGGGCCGATGAATTCGACGGCGACACGCTCGACAGCACAAAATGGGAAGGCTGCTACTGCAATGCAACCGACATCTATAAACGCCGCGGCAGCTATTGGAACACCGACATGGCCTCGGTACAAGACGGCGCGCTGCGCATCTGCACAGCATATTACCCCGACGGTTACAACGGCAACGGCGAGCCCGGGTGGTACACCTGCGGGCTGGACACCAACGGCCGTTTTGCGCAGACCTACGGCTATTTTGAAACGCGCTGCATTTTGCCGAAGGGCAACGGCCTGTGGGCGGCGTTCTGGCTCATCCCCGACAGCATGAACTCCAAGGATTTCGGCACGAAAGAAAACAGCGGGGAAGACGGCGCGGAGATCGATGTGTTTGAGTCCGCGTTTTTCGACAGCAAAACGCCGCGGCGCGTGTCCTCCAACATCCATATCGACGGATGGGGACCCTATCATCAGTCCGCGAATGTCTGCAAGCCGTTTGTATTGTTCAACAACCCCTATGAGGACTACAACACCTACGGCATGGCATGGGATGAAAGCGGCTATACGTTTTATATCAACGGCATCAAAACCGGTCATTCCGATTTCGGCGGTGCGTCGCGGGTGCCGGAATACCTGATTCTTTCGGTCGAGGTCGGCGGCAATGACGCCGTTCCCGCAAAGGACTGGGCCGGCGGACCGTTGACGCCCGACAGCAAAACCAGCGATTTTATTGTCGATTATGTGCGCGTATATCAATACAAATAACGCTTGATTTGTTACGGCAGCAGCGCCAGCAGGTCGTCGAGCTTTGCTGTTGCAAGGCACACGCAGGTGTCGGACGCGCCGTAATAGATGCGCACGTCGTTGTTGTCTTCGAGCAGCATGGCGCACGGGAAAAGCACGTTTTGGCGGAAGCCCTCGTCGGTTTCCACCGGGAGATCGGGCACGATCAGCGGCTTGTCATAGACAGACAGCACGTTGGACGGGTCTTCGAGATCCAGCAGCATCAAACCGGTAGTATAGCGCTTTTTCCAGGTCGGTTCCCAGCCGTTTTTGCCGCGTGAATCGTCTTTGTCCACAGCGTGGAACAGTGTCAGCCAGCCGCGATCGGTTTTGATCGGCGACGCGGTGGGGCCGATTTTGTCGTTGACCCAGGGCACGCGCTCTGTGCCCAAAACCAATTTGCTGCGTCCCCAGTAGACAAGATCGGGCGAGCGGGAAAGCCAGATGTCAAACCGCTCGTTGTGGCGGCTGTAAACCGGCATCGGCCGTTCCAGCCGGACGTATTCGCCGCCGATCTTTTCCGGGAACAGAACCATGTTCCGGTTGTCGGGCACACTGGTGCTGAGCTTGCGGAAGGTTTTCAGATCGTCGGACAGCTCGCCGATGGTGCCGCAAAGGCCGTGGCAGGTGTCGGTTGCAAGGCAGAGATAGAGCTTGCCGTCGATCTTTGTGATCCGCGGGTCATAATAACGCTTCAATTCCGGGTCGTCCGACGGATCGGCGCTGTCAAACAGCGGTTTCGGATCAAACACCCAGCCGTCGATTCCGTTTTTGCTGCGGGCGATACCGATGCTCGTACCGGCGAACTTGCGGTTTTCGGTTTCGTATTTTTGCTGATCGGTCCCGTAATCGTTGCGGAAGATCATGACATATTCGCCCCGATGCCTGATCACGCCGGCGTTGAAAACCAGCGAACAGGGATACGGCAGATCGGCGGGCACCATGATCGGTTCCGGTCGCTTTTGGATACAGGGATGTGTGGTCAGCAAAGGCAGTACAGCAGCCATTGTTTTTCTCCTTTCGCGTTGAAAACTTTCGATTTTGCACCGGGGAATCTGTCTGCCTTTATTATAACAGAAAAAAGCAGGATTGCAATAGGGTTTGCTGCGGCCGGCATATAGTTTGAAGGCCGAAAGAAGGAATCGAAGGGAGCGGTGGCGCATGACTGCAAAGGAAGCGGAAAAACAGGTTATGTCGCTATTGGTCGACTGGTGCGATGCACTGGTCCGGCTGCAACTCCGGCGGCCGGACGATCCGCGGCTTGACGGCGCGATTTTTTGCCCGGTCTGCGGCAAAGTCCACGGCCGCTGCCACGAAGCGGTCTATCCCCTGCTTTGCGCCGCCCGTCTGACCGGAGACGAAACGTACCTTGACGCAGCAAAGCGGCTGTTTCTTTGGGGCGGTCAGATGCAGGACAGCGATGGCGGATGCCGCAATGACTTCGAATCCGATTGGAAGGGCGTCACCGTCTTTGCGGCGATCGCGCTGCACGACGCGCTGTTTTTCCACGGCGACCTGCTGACAACGGCAGAACGGGTCGTGTGGGAAACCCGGCTGTCTGCCATGGGCAAATGGCTGTATGAAAACCTGACCCTGCAGTCGTCCGCCTATCTCAACTACTACGCCGCCGCTGCCTGCGCGATGCGGCTGCTGGGCGGCTGTTTTTCGAACGACGCCTACTTTTCGCGCGCCGGGGAACTGGCTGCGTACTGCATGAAACATATTTCGGAAAACGGTCTGATCTTCGGGGAAGGCAAACCGCACGACGCGCTGTCGCCCAAAGGCTGCCGGGCAATCGACGCCGGCGGCTACAATGTAGAGGAAACGCTCCCCTGTTTATGGCGGTATGCCGCAGCGGCCGGCGACAAACAAATGCTGGACAATTGCCGCCATCTTTGGCAGGCGCATCTTTTGTGGATGCTGCCCGACGGCGCCTGGGACAACAGCACGGGCACGCGGGCGTTCAAATGGACCTATTGGGGCAGCCGGACGGCCGACGGGTGTCAGGCGGCGCTGTTTGCGCTCGGCAAAGACGATCCGGTTTTCGCCGAAGCGGCGTGGCGGAATTTTGAATTGTACCGCGCGTGCACACACGACGGCCTTTTAAGCGGCGGACCGGATTACAAAAAGAACGGCGAACCCGCCTGTGTGCACCACACGTTTTGCCACGCAAAGGTGCTCGCCGGCGCGATCGACGGCGGGATGCCCACGTGGTTGCGCGTCGCGCTCCCGGCGGATCATCCTCTGCCGGCCCGGTACTATCCGGAGCTTGACAGCTACCGGATTGCAAACGGCGGCTGGCGAATGACTGTTTGCGGCTATGATTTTGCCTATCGGGGCACAAAACACATCTCCGGCGGGTGCGTCACACTGCTTTGGCACCAGAAAGCCGGGCCGCTGCTTGCCGCCGGGATGGCGGACCGGACGCTGCTCGAGCCGCATAACCAGCAGCCGTCTGTGCATCCCGAAACGTGGTGCAGCGGCTGTCCGCGGTTGGAAACGGTCGGCATCACGCCAGTTTACAGCCAGCAGTACTGCGACGGTGCTGTGCTGACACTGCAAAAAACCGAGGGCAACCCGACCGTGTGTGCATGGGGATGTTTGTGCAGCAAAAGCGGACAGACACTGCCGGGCGGTGAATATACCGTTGCATACCGGCTTTCCCGGGACGCGCTATTTGTCAGCGGACGTGTGGATCCGGCACTTGCGGGGACGGTCTGTTTTGTTTTGCCGCTGATCGAAACCGAAGCATCGGTTGAAATATCAACCGGCAGGCTGCTTTCCCCGCCGGCACCTTGCTTCAATCTCTGTCCGGGATTTCTGTGCAGGGAATACCGGATCGCGCCCGATCCGGCCGGCCTGTTCCGGCTGCAAATCTCAGCCGGTATGCTTTGAACATGTAAAACAGCGTGCCCGGCAACCACGAATGAATGCATAAAGCCGCGACCCGGTCGGATCGCGGCTGCTTTATGTTGTCTGATCGGGCTGCACATCTGCGGTTCTATGAAAGCGCTCCGGCGTCAGCCCTTCGCCTTTCTTTGCCGGCGGATGATATAGCTCACGGCGCGAACACCGTAGACGACATATTTCCAAAGATTGCCGCGGATACCGGTCAACAAGGGGGAGCGGATCTTTTCGTTGACCGGTCCACCGCCGGTGTGCACCGTGACGTTATCGCCGGAAAACGGCCGGAGCAGGCTGTCGCTGCCGGTCACATAGGCGCCGTCGGCAAAGGCAAGCTGATCGGCAAAGGACGTTTCCTCCGGCAGCTTGCCGCGGAACGGGTAAAGGCAAAGCACGGCGCGCTCCCGGCTGCCGTTGTAGGACGGGGCAAGACTCTTGCTTTGCGGCGCGACCAGCGTGAACGTTTTCGGGATCCGGTCGCCGGAGCGGTTGGGATGATGCCGCTGCGGGCCGTAAAATGTGCCGAACGGGTTCATGCGCACGGTGCCGTTTGGTTCCAGACGCATCGGGCAGTGCGCCATCGCACCGAGCACGGTGCGCGCGTTGGCCAGCAGCAGACCGCGGTTTCCGTTTGTCAGACCGATCATGCCGGCAGTGAGCTGGTTGTTGAACGACGCGAGCGTTTTGTTTTTGGAATCCACCTCGCCATAGGACGCCGCGCGGAACGCGGAGACGTCACCCTCAAAGTTGCGTTTCACAATGGAAACGTCGCCGCCCAGATCCGGCAACAGACAAAACGGCGCTGTCTCCTGCCAGTTGTCATCCGTATAGCGGCCAAGGGTGGAGTTTTCGGTCGAGATCGAATCGCACTCGACGGTGTAGGGATACTGCACGTCCAGAATCACGAAGATGCCGTCCAGCGCGTCCGACGTAAAGAAGCGAAAGCTGAACGAACCCTGTTCCAACGCCTGCGGCAGCAGGATGCGTCCGCTGCTTTTCAAACAGACGCCGCCACGCATCGGCTCGGGCTCCAGCGTTTCAAATATAAAATCGTAGCGCTTGCCGCCATAGGTCAGATACGGATTTAAAAAAACGGAGCCGCCGA
>CACWJV010000147.1 GCA_902761265.1 Oscillospiraceae bacterium
CAGTATACCAAAGGCGCGCCCGACGAGATCCTTAAAAAGTGCACCCAGGCGATCGTGGACGGCAAGACCGTGCCGATGGACGACACCATCCGCGCCCATGTGCTCAAAGCCAACAAAGCCATGGCTGACCGCGCGCTGCGCGTTTTGGCCGTGTCGCTGCGCCAGTATAAAAAGGAACCCGCGTCCTATGACGCCGCCGACCTTGAAAAAGAGCTTGTCTTTGTGGGTCTCACCGGCATGATCGATCCGGTCCGTCCGGAAGTGAAGGCCGCCATCGAAGAATGCCGCGAAGCCGGCATCCGCCCGGTGATGATCACCGGCGACCACAAGGATACCGCCGTTGCCATCGGCAAAGAGCTCGGCATCATCCACAATCCCGAAGAAGCTATCGTGGGCGCAGAGCTCGACAAGTTTACCGACGAAGAGCTTGTAGAAGAGGTGCTCAAATATTCCGTCTATGCCCGCGTCCAGCCCGAACACAAGACCCGTATCGTTAAGGCGTGGAAAGCGCGCGGTATGGTCACCGCCATGACCGGCGACGGCGTCAACGACGCGCCGTCCATCAAGAGCGCCGATATCGGCATCGGCATGGGCATCACCGGCACCGACGTGACCAAGGGCGCGTCCGACATGGTGCTCGCCGACGACAACTTTGCAACGATCGTCAACGCCGTTGAGGAAGGCCGCAAGATCTACGACAACGTCTGCAAGGTGCTGCAGTTCCAGCTTTCCACCAACATGAGCGAAGTCATCATCATGTTTGTGGCGTCCATCCTCAACTTCACGATTCTTTCCCCGGTCCATCTGTTGTGGGTCAACATGGTCACCGACTCGCTGCCGGGTCTTGCGCTCGGTATGGAAAAGGCCGAAGGCAACCTGATGCGCCGCAAGCCGCGCGCCACGACCGATGGCATCTTCTCCGGCGGCGCCGGCATCGATATGGTCTGGCAGGGTATCTATCTTGCCGCAATCGAAATCGCCGCCTATGTGCTCGGTTTCTTCTATCATTTCCGTCCGCTGTACCCGGATGCGTCGTTCTTCGAAATTCTCAAGATGATCTGGGGCGCCAACGAAGCGACCGACAACGCCTGTCTCAACGCAATCTGCATGGCGTTCCTCGCGGTCAACTTCGGCGAAATCTTCTGCGCCATCAACATGCGTTCCCGTCAGGGCTCGCTGTTCAGTAAGAGCATGTTCAAGAATATGAACTGGTGGCTGGTCGGCGCCTTTGTGGTCACAGTCGCATTGACGCTGCTGCCGATCTATGTGCCGTTCCTGCGCGACATCTTCTTCCCGCTCAGCGACACCGCCGGCGGCACGGGACATTTCAGCCTGGACTTCCACGAACTGGTCATTTCGCTTCTGCTTGCCATGTCCACGATACCCGTGTTCGAAATCGGCAAGGTGATCCACCGTGCGATCCGCAAAAAGAAAGAAGCATAATCCAAATACGATCCAACGACCGCTGTCCTTCGGGGCGGCGGTTTTTTTGCTGCAAACGCCGTTTGACTCTTGTCTTGTGCCGCAGTATCTGTTATACTTTAACCAACCCTAACAATAAGGAGGAAACCATTATGTTCCCGAAAAAACCGCCTATGGGTTTCAACACCTGGAACACCTTCGGAGAAAACATCAACGCAAAGATGATCTGTGAAACCGCCGACGCGATTGTGGAAAAAGGCTTGCTTGCCGCCGGATACGAATACCTCGTGATCGACGACTGCTGGAGCGAAAAAGAACGCGACCCGGTGACGGGCAAGATCATTCCCGACCACGTCAAATTCCCCGACGGCATGAAAGCCGTGTCGGACTATGTCCACAGCAAGGGACTCAAATTCGGCATGTATTCCTGCGCCGGTGTGCGCACCTGTGCCGACTACCCGGCGTCCTACGGCCACGAATATCTGGACGCAAAGACCTTTGCCGAATACGGTGCGGACTTTTTGAAATACGATTTCTGCTACAAGCCGCAGCACGCCGACGGCCCGTCGCTCTACCGGCGGATGAGTCTGGCGCTGCAAAGCTGCGGGCGTGACATTCTGTTTTCCGCGTGCAACTGGGGCTGCGACGATGTGCATACCTGGATCCGTTCCACAGGCGCGGGAATGTACCGCTCCACCGGCGATATCTTTGACAACTTCAATTCCATGCGCGATATTTTCCTGAGCCAGATCGACAAAACCGGCTATACCGGCAGTGGCTGCTTCAACGATATGGATATGCTCACAGTCGGCATGCGCAACCGCGGCAATGTTGCGTCTTCAGGCTGTACAGACGTGGAATACCGTACGGAATTCGCGCTGTGGTGTATGTTTGCGTCGCCGTTGATGCTCGGCTGCGATGTGCGCGAGATGGACGACGCAACGCTCAAAATCGTGACGAATCCCTATCTATTGCGCATCAGCCAGGACGACGCGTGCCGTGCGCCGTTCCGGGTGCATGAGGATTGCGGCAATCTCAAAAACACCTATGCGCGCCTTCTGACCAACAACGAGATCGCCATCGTGATGACCAACCTCACCGACAGCGACTCCCGCGTGTGGTTTGCGCTGGACGAGATGGGTTTACCGGCCGACAGCGGCAAAGCGCTGGAACTCACCGACGCGTTTACAGGCGACGTGATCGGCCCGGTCAAGGACGGCTACGGTGTGGCGCTCGAAGCGCACGACTGCGCCGTCTATATCGCAAAGATGGTCGATGCGTGATGGAGTGCCCGAAGTGCGGCAAATCGCTGGATGCGTGGGACGTCGGGTTTTATAAAAAGCTCGTCAACCGCGGTGCGACGGACTGCAGTTGCATCGCGTGTACAGCGGCGTATTTTGACCTCAGCGAAGACACGGCATGGGAGATGATCCGCCGGTTTCAAGCGCAGGGCTGTACGCTGTTCCCCCCGCTGAAGAAAAACTAAAAAGACGCTGCAGCAAGCATTCTTGCGGCAGCGCTTTTCAGTTTAAATGGCTTTATTCTACATCCACTTTTTCGCCGTTTTGTTCTGCTGAACGGTAGGCGGCGAGGAACAGCTCCACAGCTTTGCCGCCCTCAAAGGCGTCAATCGGGAAGGGAATATTTTCCCGGATGCAGCGGTAATAGTCCGCGATCAGCGCCGGGTGGCCGGTGCCCCAATAGGCTTTGCTGCCCGTGGCGGTGTCGGTGCCTGTCAGCGTCGTTACGGTGCCGTCGTTTTCGAGCCGCAGCAAAACCGGGCCGGACAGCCGCAGCGTGTCGTGTTCAAAAAACAGGTCGATCTCCACCCGGGCGTTTGACTGAAACGCCGTGGTTGCATGAAGCTGCCCCATCACGCCGTTTTGGAACACAGCGCGCAGCAGGGCGGTGTCCTCTTCGTCGATCACGCCCTGCAAGTGGTCGTTGGCGATATGCGCCTGTACCGAAACGGCGGGGGCGCAGGCAAACATTTGCAAAAGATCGAGCGTGTGTACCGCCTGGTTGACCAGCACGCCGCCGCCTTCGCGGGCTTTGATTCCGTGCCAGTCGTCGCTGTAATAGTCTTTGCCGCGGCACCAGTCTACGTTGGCGCGGATGGACACGAGGCGGCCGGGCTTGCCGCTTTCCATCAGCCGCAGCGCTTCCAGCACGCCGACGTTGTAGCGGTTTTGAAAGCAGATGCCGACCTGTTTGCCGCTGTCTGTTTGTGCCTTTTGCAACCGCAGCAGTGACGCGTGACTGATGGCGGCGGGCTTTTCACAAAGCACGTTGGCGCCGTTTTCCAGCGCCGTGACGGCCATTTCCACATGCAGATCGTGCGGCGTGCAGATATGCACCACGTCGGGTTGCTCGCACTTGAACATCTCGCGCCAGTCGCTGTAGGCGCGGCAGCAGTAGGTTGCGGCGGCTTTTTCGGCGCGGTCGGGGCGGATGTCTGCCACGGCAGCCAGCGTGACGCCGTCGAGGGCGTTGATGGCGTCGAGATGGCAGCGCGAGATATTGCCGCAGCCGATGAGTACAGTTTTCATAGGGGGTTCTCCTTTGTTACGCGAGCGTAGCGATCAGATCTTTCAGCGCGTCGGCCGCGGCTTTGAACGACGCGGCGTGGGTCGGGTAGGCGTGGACGGGCATAGCGCGTTCGGTTTCACTGTTGGCTTCAAGGCTTTCAAGCCCTGCGAATACCTGCAGATGCGGCTCGAGCGTGAGAATCAGATCGCCGTCGCGGCGGCTGATACGCCGGAGAATTTCGCGGACGTTGCCGTCGCCCTTGCCGGCGGGTACCACGCTGGAGTCGGCATAGAGCGCGTCCTTGATGTGCATATACTCGATGTACGGCTCCAAAAGGTCAAACGCGTGCAGCGTGTCGACGCCGCACTGGACAAAGTTTGCCGGGTCAAACACCCCGCGCAGATGGCGCACGTTCGTCAGCAGATCGAGACACCGCTCGGCGTTGTCGCCGTAGATGCCCTTTTCGTTTTCGTGGCAGCACAAAACACCGTTCTCAAAGGCGTAGTCCGCCATCGTCTGCACACGGCGCAGCACTTCGTCGCGGTTTGCGGCGTAATCGTCGTCGTGGTCAAAGTAAAACGAAAAGATGCGGATAGACTTTGCGCCGAGGATCTTTGCCACTTCGATGGTATTTTTGAACGCCTCAAAGTGCGGCGCAAAATCGTCTTTGATTTTGATCTTGCCGTAGGCGGAGCCGATCGCGGAAAGCTGCATGCCGTTGTTGTCCAAAATTCTGCGGTATTCCTTCGCCGTTTCAACCGTCAAATCGTTGATGTTCGGCCCTTTGCCGAACCCGCGCAGTTCCATGTGGGTGATGCCGTTTTGTTTGCACTGGTCGATCTGTCCCTGCAGGGTTGCTTCGCCGCTTTCGTCGCTGAACGCGGAGTAGTAAAAGTGAACCATATTAAGACCTCCTTTGTCAAAAGTCAGTATAGCACAGTTTGACAAAAGAAGCAAGAGGGAAGACAGCAAGACAGCAGGACAGCAGGACAGAAAGATACCCCGACCGAACTTTTCCTCGGTCGGGGTATCTTGTCATCTTGCCATCCGCGCCCAGTTGATCGATGATCGACGCTACGGGCGCTGCGTTTTTTATATTTGTTTGCGCGGCGTAAAACTTCTGGTTACGCCTGCGTGTCATCGCGCGCTGACGACTGTTGACTGTCGACTGTCGACTGTTCTTTGAACACCACACCGCCGTTTTCCAGTTCGCACACATAGCTGTGCTTCGCTGATACGGTGCCTTCGAGAATTTGCTCGCTCAGCGGATCTTCGATCTTCGTCTGAATCGCGCGCCGCAGCGGACGTGCGCCGTAGACCGGGTCAAACCCTTCGTCGGCCACCATGTCGATGACGGCCTGCGAAAAGTCCATCGTGATTTCCATCGACTGGAGACGCGCCTTCGTTTGGTCAAGCATCCGCGCAGCGATCTCGCCGATCTCGGTTTTGGTCAATTGGTTAAAGACGATGATCTCGTCCACACGGTTGAGAAACTCGGGGCGAAACGCCTGTTTCAGCTCGCCCATCACGGCTTCGCGGATTTTTTCATCCGACAGCGTCCGGCTCTGTTCGCCGGAAAAGCCGATGGATTTGTCGGAGCCCGCAATCTGTTTGGCGCCGAGGTTACTTGTCATGATGATGACCGTGTTTTTAAAGTCGATGCGCCGGCCCTGCGAATCGGTCAGAATGCCGTCGTCAAGAATCTGCAAAAGCATGTTGAACACATCGGGGTGCGCCTTTTCGCGTAGCCCGGGGGTGAGCCGACCAGCCGCGAAACGTTGTGCTTTTCCATATATTCGCTCATGTCGAGCCGGATCACGGCGTTTTCGTCGCCGAACATGGCGGCGCCGAGCGCTTTGCAAAGTTCGGTTTTGCCAACGCCCGTGGGGCCAAGGAAGATGAACGAGCCGAGCGGACGTTTGGGGTCCTTGAGTCCGCTTCTGCCGCGGCGGATCGCTTTGGCAACGGCCGACACGGCCTTGTCCTGACCGACAATGCGGCGGTGCAGCTCGGTTTCAAGATCGAGCAAACGGCGGCTTTCTTCGCGCGTGAGCTCTGTGGTCGGGATTCCTGTCCAACCCGAAACGATCTGCGCGACTTCGTTTGCCGTTACTTCGCCGCCGGAATGGGACGCTTCTTCCTTCCAGTTGGTCTTTTGCGCGGTAAGGGCGGAGCGCAGCTCTTTTTCTTTGTCGCGCAGCGCGGCGGCTTCTTCAAAGTCCTGGGCGCTGACCGCGGCGGCCTTTTCCTCGTTGACCTTTTTGATCTGATCCTCGAGCGCTTTGATTTCGGGCGGCACGGTATAGGCGCGCAGCCGCACGCGCGACGCGGCCTCGTCCACGAGGTCGATCGCCTTGTCGGGCAAAAACCGGTCGGTGATATAGCGCGCGCTCATGCGCACGGCGGCGACGATGGCGTCGTCGAGGATCTTGACCTTGTGGTGGGCTTCATACTTGTCCTTAAGCCCGCGCAAAATCTCGATGGCCTCCTCTTCGCTCGGTTCGCCCACTTTGACGGGTTGGAACCGGCGTTCGAGCGCGGCGTCTTTTTCAATATGCTTGCGGTATTCCTCGAGCGTGGTGGCGCCGATGACCTGTAATTCGGAGCGGGCGAGGGAGGGCTTGAGAATGTTTGCAGCGTCCGCGGCGCCTTCGGCGGAGCCGGTACCGATCAGGTTGTGCACTTCGTCGATGAACAAAATGACGTCTTTGGCTTTGATCACTTCGTCAATGCAGCCTTTGATACGTTCTTCAAAGTCGCCGCGATATTTTGTGCCGGCGACCATCCCGGTCAGATCGAGCGCGACAATGCGTTTATCCTTGAGCAACTCGGGCACTTCGCCCGACGCGATTTTGAGCGCCAGCCCTTCGGCAATGGCGGTTTTGCCAACGCCCGGTTCGCCGATCAGGCAGGGGTTGTTCTTTGTCCGGCGCGACAAAATCTGGATCACACGCTCAATTTCCTGCTCGCGGCCGATCACGGGATCAATCTCGTTTTTCAAAGCCTTTTGCGTCAGATCCTGACCGTACTGGTCGAGCGTGGGTGTTTCGGCATGCTTGGCTGCACCGGGCCGGGTTTGCTTGCCGGTTGTAAACGACGCGGCGTCGCCGGCGGCCTTTTGGAGCGATTCGCGCAGCGCCGGGAGCGACACGCCGAGCTGCGAAAGAATATAGCACGCGCAGGAGTCGGATTCCTCCAAAAGTGAAAGCAACAGATGCTCCGTGCCGACATAGCCGGCGTTGGAGTTTCGGGCGAGCACCACGGCTTTTTCTACAATATGCTTGCTGCGCGGTGTGAAGTCGTCGGGCGTCAAAACGGTGGGGATTCCCACGCCGACGGTCTGGCGCAGCAGCGTGTCCACGTTGGCTAAGGACACGCCTTTTTCGTTCAGCAGTTTGGTGGCGGCGCCGTTGTCTTCGCGCACGAGACCAGCCAGCAGGTGTTCCGAACCGATATAGGTGTGGCCGAGGTCTTCGGCTACTTCAATCGCCGAGTTGAGGGCGCGGTTGGCTTTTTCGGTAAAGCCGGTGAATTTATACATACAATCATCTCCTTGTTTTGAAAAGATCGCTGTCAACAGTCTTGGCAGCGATCCGTCGGTTTATCCTGTACACTCAAGCGTTTTGCAGCGCTTCTTTGACCTTTTGGGCGCGCAAAACGTCGCGCTGGGCTGCAGGCAGTACCCGCCCTTCGGCGACGCTGAGCGTCGCAGGCTGGATTGCGGTAAGCAGCTTTGTCAGCGTGTCAAGCGGCAAATCGAGAATCCCGAGGGCGGCCCCGAGCCGCACGAGGGACAACAGATCGGTGCATTCGCTGCAGGTGAGCATATACGCGCTTTGCAATATGCCGTTGGCGCGGTAGATGCGGTCGATGAACACGTTGTCTGTCCGCAAGGTTTCGCGCGCAGCGGTTTCCTGCTCCATAATCTGGCGCGCGATGGCGGCAAGGTTTTGGATCGCGGCCTGTTCGCTGATGCCGAGCGTGACCTGGTTGCTGAGTTGATACAGCTCGCCTACGATCCTGCTGCCTTCGCCAAACGTGCCGCGCAGCGTGAGGCCGAGCTTTGCAATGGTGGAAGATAGGCGCGGCATCCATCCGGCATGGGAGAGGGCCGGGAGATGGAGCATCACGGAAGCGCGCAGGGCGGTGCCGAGATTTGTCGGGCACTGGGTGAGGTAGCCGAGCTTTTCGTCGAACGCAACAGTCAGCCGGGAAGCCAGCTTTTCGTCGAGTGCGTTGGCTTTTTCAAATGCCTTGTCAAGCGAGAGCCCCGGCTCGATCACCTGAATGCGGACGTGGTCTTCTTCACAAAGCATGATGGACACCGTCTCGTCATTTGATAAAATCAGCGCGCGGCCGTCGGCAGACGAGGCAAATTCCGGGCTGATCAGATGCTTTTCAGCGAGCGAGACCGCCTCGGTGGAGGAAAGATCCTTCATTTCGATATAGCGATAGTTCTTTGCGTCGTCCCCGTCGAGCAACGCATCGCGCACCGTTTCGTTGACAAGTTGCTTTTCTTCGACGGAAAGCTTTGCCGGAAACGGATACTCCTTGAGGTTGCGCGCCAAACGGATGCGCGTGGAAAGGGGAATGCTCTGCGTCATTTGTTCATTCATCTCACTGTTCCTCCCTGAGTGCCTTGATATTGTCGCGCAAAACGGCGGCCTGTTCAAAGTTCTGGCTGTCAATCGCCTGCTGCATCTGGGCTTGCAGTGCTTCTATCTGCTGCTCTTTGGTGGGCGCCGCTTCCTTTTGCGGTGCGGCGGTCTGTTCGGCGGTTACCACTTGCGGCGGGGTTTTGCCGGCGTGGCGGGCACGGCCGTGGATGCGCTGGATTGAGGGCAAGAGCTTATCGTAAAACGTTTCGTAGCAATCCGCGCAGCCGACCATGCCGGTGCGCACGATTTCGTCAAACGAGCTGCCGCAGGTTTCGCACCGTTCGGTTTTGCGTCCGGCTGCTCAACGAGAAATCGTCAAAGAAGCTGTCAAAGCCGAGCTTTTTGGCGCACGCCGCACAAAGGTGCTGTTCGGTCGCTTCGCCGTTGATGATGCGTTTGATATGGGTGGTTGCCTGTGCTTTGGAACAATTTTGACATAACATAACAATTACCTCCTGTTAAGCCTGCAAAGTGAGCAGCATCTGTTTGAGTATCGCTGCTCTTACCGCGTCGCGTTTATGCTGATCAACCAGCCGCAGGGCGCTGTCGCCCGTGGCGGCCAGCATAAGCGAGGCGGCCTTTTGCGAAAGCAGGTCGTGATAGACCAGATTGACTAAAATGGCACGCGCGGTTTTTTCGTCGGCGGTGTCGCCGATGGCGCTCAGCGCGTGCATCAGCGCCGTAGAACGGTCGCAGTGGATCCGGGTGATCTTGATATATCCGCCGCCGCCGCGCCTGCTTTCCACGATATAGCCGCGTTCGGGCGTAAAGCGCGAGGAGAGGACATAGTTGATCTGGCTCGGCACACAGCCGACCGTTTGCGCCAGCGTGTTACGCTGGATTTCGACCTCGTCCTGATTCTCCATCATCTCGGAGATCATGTGGGCGATGATATTACTGAGGTTCACGGTGTTCTCATCTCATTTCCGTTCTTTGATGTTGTCTTTGACTTTGACTATCTTTGACCTTTGCAAGCAATATTATAGACCTTTTGCCGGAAAAGACAAAGGTCAAAAAAGGTCAAAATGATTATTTGACATTGAAATAAGTCATGAATGCTTTGATTTTCTAGTATTTTCTCATTGTTTCTTGATTATTTAAAAGTCATATTTTCCGAAAGGTCAAAGAAATTGACCATTGAGAATGGATCATTGCAGCGCCGCCCAAATGGGCGGCATAGCAAGAAAGCAAGAAACAAGATAGCAAGAATTTCCGTAGCAGTCGGCTGTCAGCCAATTGAGACGCAAAGGTAACGCGGCATAGCAGGGAAGCGGCTGCCGCAGCTAACGACTAACGACGGTTGACTGTCGACTGTGCCGCGGCTGTCACACCTTTGCCGCGGCAGCGTATACTGACAATGGAACACGCCTGAGCGTGTCAACCGCAAAAGGGAGGCAAAACCATGTCCTGCAATAATACGCTGTTCGGCTCCAACTGCTGCACCTGGCTCATCATCATTCTGCTGCTTGTGCTGTTCAATAACGAAGGAATCTTCGGCAACGGCTGCGGCTGCGGCAACAACAACGGCGGCTGTGGCTGCGGCTGCTGACGGGTAAAAAAAACAGACCGGGCAACCGGTCTGTTTTACCTTTTCAGTTAGTCGTTATTGTTGAAGATCTCGAGCTCGCGGAAGAATTTGAACAGCCGCTCAAACAGCGCGATCAGCGCCTGAAACGCACCCTTGATGGTGTGGGTGGTGTGATCTTCGCCGTCGTTCAGTTTGACAAAGTGCGGACGCAAAACCACCTGTTCGGTCACATAGAGCTTGTCGCCCGGATCCACACGGTTGCCGTCTTTGTCGACCCAATACATGAATTCATAGCCGGCAGCGACAGGCTTTTCGGTCGTGACTGTGATCCAGCCGGGACCTTTGATGCTGACAGACGGCGCCGGGAGATACATCACAGGCACGCCGCCTTTTTCATAGACGATAGCGTAAATGGGATCTTGATTGTCATCTTCTGCGGCTGCAGTCAAACCGACTGTCAGCACGGAAAACAGGCAAATCACTGCAAGCAGCAAAGCGAGAATCTTTTTCATAAGAAATGCCTCCTTTATGATTTCGACCATATTATATAATACCGAAATCAAAATATATTTCTATAGTAGAAATAAAAACAGGAAATGACATTTTTATTAAAAATTGTATTACGCCGCAGGTGGCTGATAGTGCGTCAACGGAACAAAGGCGTACCCTTCGGCGCGGGCTGCGTCGATGATTGCGCCGAGCGCTTCGGCGTTGTCGCGCGACACGGCGTGGAGCAAGATCACAGCGCCCGGGTGCAGCCGGTCAAGGACCGTTTTCTTCGCTTTGTCGGCGCCCTGCTGCTGTTCAACGTTCCAATCGTTGTACGCCACGGACCAAAACACACTGCGGTAGCCCATTTGGCGCACCACATCGAGCGCACTTTCGCTGTATTCGCCGGCGGGGAAACGGAAAAACTTTGCGCAATAGCCGAAGTGCTCGCGCAAATAATTTTCCGTGGCGGCAATCTCTTTGACCATCTGCGTGCGGCTGATCGACGGAAACGACGGATGCGTGTCGGAATGGTTGCCTACAATATGCCCTTCACGGATCATCCGGGCGATCAGCTCCGGCTGGCGGCTGATGTGGTCGCGGGTACAAAAGAATGCCGCCGGCACCTGCTTTTCTTTTAATGTGTCGAGTATGCGCGCCGTGAGATTGTCATATTCCCAGCCGCAGTCAAACGTGAGGTAGAGGACTTTTTCCCGGCTCGTGCGGTCGAGCGTCAGCGCGCCGAACCGGTCGAACCCGTCTTGAAACTGCTCAACGGTAAAGTGGGCTTTTCCCCCGCTCGCGGGGCCGTGGGAATGCTCTTTTTTGGCTGTGGAAAGGCCGCGGCGGTTGTCGGGATCGGGCACAGTATACGTCACCGCGGGCAGCGGTGCAAGCCCGCTTGCGGCGGTTGCGTCGGGCGCTCCGCGCAGAATTTCGCCCAGCGGCAGTGTGTCCGCAATTTCCACCGCGGTGGACTGCTCGGCCTGTACCGCGGCGGTGCCGGACGTGCTGCTTTGGTCGGATGAAGCGGACGCGGAGCTTTGACTCTGGCTGTCCGCCGCGGAATCGGAGGGCTGCTGCCCCGGGTTGGGCACACCCTGCCGGTCGTCCACACAGGCGCAAAGCGAAACCGCCACGCAAAACACCAGCACCAGCGGCAAAAGGTATCGTTTTACCATCTTATTTGAGCAGATCCTGCACATCGTCGAGCATATTGCCCACATGGCGCAGCGCTTTGTTGGCTTTTTTCTTATACATCTTTTTCATCGACGGATCGGCCTTCATCGCGCCCACAAGCATGGCGCATGCCCCGGCGGCCATGGTGGCGCCGACGGCGGACAGAACGGTTTTGGTTTTCATACAATGATCTCCTTTTCAAATTGGTATTTCTAGCATGGCCGTATGGATGCGGTAAAATGACAGGAAAAAGCTGTCAAGGGCTTTGCAAAACGCAATTCTTGTGGTATAATATAATTCTGTCAAGGAGATGAGATCTGTGCCAACACTCAATATTGTACTGGTGGAACCGCAAATTCCGCAAAACACCGGCAATATCGCCCGCACCTGCGCCGCCACAGGCGCACGGCTGCATCTGGTGGAGCCGATGGGCTTTCGTGTGGACGACAAAAAGCTCAAGCGTGCCGGGCTGGACTATTGGTATCTGCTGGACATTACATACTACGACTCCTGGGCAGATTTTCTCGAAAAGAACCCGGACGCCCGATGCTTCTTTTTCACAACAAAAGGCCGTGCGCTTTACAGCGGCAAACAGTACCCGGACAATGCCTACCTCGTTTTCGGCCGCGAAGACGCGGGGCTGCCGGAGAAGTTGTTGAAACAGCACCCGGACGACTGCGTGCGGCTGCCGATGCGTGAGGAAGCGCGCAGCCTGAATTTGTCGAATACGGTAGCGATCGGGGTATATGAAGTACTGCGGCAGTGGAACTTCCCGGCGCTGCAATGGAAGGGCGAACTGCACCACGGAAGCTGGAGCGAAGTGAGAAGTGAAAATTGAAAATTAAGAATGAAGAAGATCGACCGGGCGCGGCCGGTGTGGTTGTGCTTTGCCGTCTATGGTGCGCTGCGGTGGGGTTCAAACCTCACCCGTCAGTGCGCGGTGCGCACTGCCACCCTCCCCGCCTTCGGGGAGGGCAAGGACAACCTGTAGCGTCGGCGTTTCGCCGACCCGGGCTGCAACGGTAAGGTTCCATAGCCGCCAGATTGGCGGCGACTACAATTGCAACGACAACCCAGCGCCCGTAGCGTCGATCAGCGATCGACTGGGCGCGAAAGGAAAACGAAACACAGCCGATCGGAGATCGGCGCTACAATTCCTTCATTTCTTCATTTCTTCATTCCTTTCCTCGGGGGTGATCCTATCAAACACGCATCTACCGTTCTCAAAGTCTTTGCGCTCGGCATCGCGGTCAACGCCGCGCTGTTCGGGGTGAAACTGTACGTCGGTTTGTCCGTCAACAGTATCTGCATCTGGTCGGACGCGATCAACAATCTGGCCGATGCGCTCTCGTGCGGCGCGTCGCTGGGCTTTTCGGTGTGGAGTCTCAGACTCGGCAAATCGGCGCAGCGCGATCTGCCCGAAAAAGGCGAACAGCTTTTGGCGTTTTTGTTGTCGGCGATCGTGGCGTTTGTGGGCGTTTCGTTTGCCTACTCCTCGCTCGAGCGGCTGCTCTATCCAACGCCGGTGTGGTTTTCCGTCAAGTATTTCCTCATCGTACTGCTCACAGTATTCGTCAAGCTTTTTCTCTTTTTCCTCTACCGCCGCTTTGCACGTATTACCGGCTCGCGGGTGCTGCGGGTATTGCAGGCGGACAGCGGGATGGACTGCGTGATCACCACGGCAACGCTTTTGTCGTTTACCCTCACGCGTTGGCTGGAGTTTTCGGTCGACGCTGTGTTCGGCGTTGTCATCAGCGTTTTTCTGCTCGTTGGAGCGGCAAAGCTTTTGGTGGGGCATCTGCGTGCGCTGCTGAATGTGGTGAATGAAACGACGCGAAACGCGGTGGAAAGTTCGATTTCCGCTTGCAAAGCTCTTGCAAAATTGGAAAAAATACAGTATCATATCGGAAGAGACGATCAGACGACGGCGTTCGTTTTTGCGTCGTTCGATCCGTCTATGCCGCCCGAAGCGCGGGAAACGGCGCTGCAACAGACGGCAACGGAAACACGGAAACAAACAGGCGTGGCGCTGCGCTTCGTCTTGGAAACAGAAAAATAACCAAGGAAGGAGTGGCAGCTTTTGCTGCCGAAGAAACCTATGGCGAAAGAGAAAAAAGGCAAATCCAGAAGAGGCCGCCGCTTTTTGCGCGCGCTGGGTGTGATCGTGTGTCTGATCCTCGTGTTTGTATGTGTAACAACGATCATCACCGTGGTGGGCGACCGGGCCAATATGAAAAAAGCGGTGTCGTTTACCCCGACGCAGTATGAATCGCAGCTTGTGCCCGAAAAGGACGCAGACGGCAACTGGTCGTTTACAACGGACCGTCCGTTCAAAATACTGCAGCTTACCGACATCCACATCGGTGCAGGCTGGATGTGTCTGAAAAAGGACAGCATGGTGCTCAACGCGATCGCCGCGATGGTCACCGCGGAAAAGCCCGATCTCGTGATTGTCACAGGCGACGTGGCCTATCCGGTGCCGTTCCAGGCCGGTACGTTTAACAACAAAAGCGCCGCCAAAATCTTTGCCGCCGAAATGGAACAGCTCGGCGTCTATTGGACGCTCGGTTTCGGCAACCACGACACCGAAGCTTACAGCTACTATTCGCGCGAATACATGAGCCGCTTCTATGAAGAGGGCGACTATCCCCACTGCCTGTTTATGGCGGGACCCGAGGATGTGGACGGCTATTGCAACCAGATCATCAACGTGCGCAACTCCGACGGCATCATCACACAGTCGCTTTTCGTCTTTGACAGCCATTCCTACACCGACAACGACTGGT
>CACWJV010000148.1 GCA_902761265.1 Oscillospiraceae bacterium
GGATTCGTGCTTGCACCAGTCGACTTTGGCGCCGAGACGGGTAAACATCTCATCCACCATCCCGGGCTCTTCGGGTGTGCCGATACCGGACAATTCGTGCAGCGACGGCTCAAACTCAAACCGTCCGCGCACCAACGAGGACGCCGATCCGCCGGGGATGTTGTGGCGTTCCAACAGCAGTGTGGAAAGCCCGGCTTTGGCGCAGGTTGCCGCGGCGGCAAGCCCGCCGTTGCCCGCGCCGATGACGATGACATCATACTGTTTCAATTGTTTCACCATCCGTTTCCTGTGTTGTGGTTTGGTTTTGTTGTTTCTTTTTGCGTTTGCTCATAAACACGGATGCCGCGATTGCAAACAGCAACGCGGGCAGCGCGTAAAGATACGACAGGGGATTGCTCAGATCGCCCTTGGCGCCCAAAAGCGTCCAAAGCACGTTGAGCACCAGCAGCCCGAGATTGGCCGCCGTGAAATACTTCCAAAACGGGATGCCCATTGCGCCGAAGATCAGCGAGCTCAGATCCGACGGCATGAACCCGCCGGCTTTGAATACAAACACCACGGCAAAGCTGTTGGCGCCGGTAAAATCGTCGAGCTTGCGGATCGCCTTGAAGCGGCCTTTGAGCGCGTCCACCATCTCTTTGCCGGTGAACCGGCCGAGGAAATAGGGCAGCACCAGACTGCACGCCGTGGCAACGCAGTTGACGAGCACGGCTGTCCAAAAATGCTCAAACACGATCCCGGACACCACAAACAGCACCGCCGGCGGAAAGACGAGCGCAAACGATTTGACCACGGAAAAGCCGATCAGAATGAACGCCATGGTCAGCGTGCCGCCGGTCAGATATTGGGTGAGCGTGCCGGCGGTCTTGACCGAGATATGATTCTTTGCCAGAAAGATCACACAGACCGTCAGCATGGCGAGCATAAACACGAACGACAAAATTTGCAGCACGCGCACAAGTTTGCCATAGCGCTTTTCGTTGTTTTCCATCCGCTTCCCTCCGTATGCCCGCAGGCGGTTCGGCATTGTTCACAGTTTTCTCATAACTTTATCACATAAATAGTATAACTTTTCTTTTCCTCCTTGTCAATGTGCAAACAAAAAAAGCTGACGTCGGGTTGCCCTGCGCAAAGAACCTCCTGGCGCAGGGCACCTGTTTGCCCGTCTCCTTAAAGATTTTTAGATGTGTCAAAAGGTCTTGACGGACAGACGGGCGCGCGCTATAATCAGATTGTAAACAATATATCTTGCGCCGCGCTGCCGCAATCCCCGGCGGCCGGCCGCCGGACAAAGGAGACACGACAATGGACTATATTTCCTGTATGAAACAGCGCCGCAGTGTGCGCACGTTCAACGGAGAACCGCTGCGCGATCAGGACGCACAGGCGATACTCTCGTTTGCCGAAAAGGTGGAAAACCCCTATGATCTTTCCATCGAATGGAAGCTGCTCGACGCAAAAAAACAAAACCTCAGCGCCCCGGTGATCGCGGGTACGGATACCTATATCGCCGGCAAAATGCGCCGCTTTGCCCACGCCGAGGAGGCGTTCGGCTACGCGTTTGAAAAGGTTGTGCTGTTTGCCGAATCCCGCGGCGTCGGCACCACCTGGATCGCCGGGACCATGAACCGCGCGGCGTTTGAACAGGCGATGGCGCTTGAAGACGACGAGGTGATGCCGTGCGTCAGCCCGCTCGGCTATCCGGCGGCAAAACTGTCGTTT
The DNA here is from genome assembly GCA_902761265.1 of Oscillospiraceae bacterium. Lineage (GTDB taxonomy): Bacteria > Bacillota > Clostridia > Oscillospirales > Acutalibacteraceae > UBA6857. The sequence continues at coordinate 1,723 of CACWJV010000148.1, forward strand.
CGGGAAGTGGTGATGCGCAAAGGCGTCAAGGCGGATACAAGGCTTCCGTTTTCCGATCTGTTTTTCAGCGGTTCGTTCGAAACACCCCTGACACAAGCAGCCGCCGGCAGGCTGCAGACGCCGCTCGAAATGGTGCGTCTGGCGCCGTCTGCGGTCAACAAACAGCCGTGGCGCGCCGTGGTGGACGGCGATACGGTACATTTCTTTGAAAAACGCAGCAAGGGCCATGCCGGGGATGACGGCTGGGATTTGCAAAAGGTCGATCTCGGGATCGCGCTGTGTCATTTTGAGCTTGCCGCGCAAAGCTGCGGGCTGCAGCCGGTGTTTACGGTTTGCGACCCGGCGATCGCATTGCCGGAAAACACGCGTTACATCGCATCCTACCGGGTTTGATTCCGGCCGTCGGCGCCTTTGACGGCGCCGGTTTTCGTTTTTGCGGCGCGGCAAAACGAAAAAATGCTTGCAAACGCGGGCCGATGATGGTATCATGAGAGAGAAAAACGAAGACCGGCAACAGCCGGAAAGGAGACCCCCATGGACTATAGAGCATTCGGCAGTACCTATTATATCCGTCTCGACCGCGGCGACGAGATTGTGAAAAGCATTCTGGACGTGTGTGAAAAAGAAAAGATCGCCTCCGCCACCTTCTCCGGTATCGGCGGCTGCAGCGACGCGGCATTGCAGACATTTCTCCCCGAAAAGGGCGCGTTTGAAACCGAAGTGGTCCGCGGCGCGCTGGAGATGGTGTCGCTGCTGGGCAATGTGATCAGCGACGACAGCGGCAAGCGCTATTACCACGCGCACGCGATGTATACCACCCGCAAGGACGGCGCGCCCTGCTTTGCCGGCGGCCATCTCAAAAGCAGCACCGTGCTCTATACGGCGGAGATCACGCTGCAGCCGGTGGCGGGCGGCAGCATCGGCTATACGTTCAACCCGGAAACGGGCACGGGCTTTTGGAAGCTGCACTGACGCAATGATGAAAAAACAAGCTGTCACGGCGGACAGCTTGTTTTTGTTTTGGGTTTATTCGTATGCCACTTCGATTGCGCCGAAGCGGCACTTTTTGGCGCACGCGCCGCATTGGAAGCATTTTTGCTGGTCAATCTCAAACGGCTGCTTGATCTCGCCAAACGGCGCATCTGCCGCACAGACCCGGCGGCACAGCGAGCATCCCTTGCATTTTTCGGGGATGATGGTCACTTTTTTGATCTTGCGCCAGCCTTCGGGTGCGCTGATTGCGCTGTTGGGGCACACGTGGGAGCACTGGCCGCATTCCACGCACGCTTTTTCATAGATCTCATAGCACGAGGCGTTTGCGTCCGCCGGAGAAATCGCGTGATACAGACAGGTATAGGCGCACGCGCCGCAGCCCAGGCACAGGTCTTTGTTCAGTTGAAATGCCATAGCTTCTCCTCCTTAACCGCCCGACGCCGGGGACAAAAGCCAGATCTCGTCGCCGTCCTGCAGCTTTTGATTTTTGTTTTTGCAGCGTTCGCCGTTGACAAAGATCACAGTGTGCTTATAGGCCAGCGGATCCGGATGCTGCAGCGAGGGATCCTTCGCCCGGTTTTCGGCAAAAACCTTGTCAACCTGCGCGTTGAGAGAGGGGAACAGATCGATGATCTTTTCAATATCGACGGTCTCTTTCGCGAGATGGGTGTCCATCCGCAAAACGCCGAAGAGCTTGACTGTCACATTTGCCATACCGAAGCACCTCCTCAATCCTTGCGCATGGCGCGTGCCACGGCTTCATCGTAATATTGTTTGTCCAGAACGATCCCGAGCGTTTTCAGCCGGTGATAGGTCGGAATGCCGTGGCGCCAGCCGCGGCCGCGGTAGTAGACCTTGCGCATCTTGTCCAGCGGCACTTTCGTGCGCGGATTGTTCGGATCCTGCAATTCGTCCGTCAGCCGCTTGGGCAGTGTGTCGGCGTCGGCCTTCTGGCCGAGGATCACGTTGGAGATGCGCTCCGTGTTATAGCCGGTTGCGCCCCAGGTCAGCATGGAGGCCATGGTGGCCCGCATGCCGGTGGCCAGATGGATGGCCTTGATATGCGGCAGCAGCGGCAGCGGGATCTGCGCCACTTTTGTGAAGTGCGACAGGAGATTGACGACCGGGCCGACGTAGGGAAACACGGCGAGGATCATCTTGGTCAGCGGCCAGTTCGGCTGATCGACCAAAAAGCCCGGGAAGACCGCGTAGCTGGTGAACATACAGCTGCCGCAGGCGGAAACGGCCTCCATCAAATTTTGCAGCATGATGGCGAGCGCGGCTTTGCCGTGGTGGGTCAGGGAATCCACGTCGAGACCCAGACCCTCGAGCACAACGAGATAGCCGGCGTTCAGATGGCAGCCGCCGCGGTTGGCGGTGGCATAGCCGAGACCGTGGCCGACGGCGTGGCGCGGTTCATAGGCGGCCAGCTCCATGCCCTTGGCGTGGATCGCGTATTCCTTGCCGCCGAAGCGCTCGCTCATCCGGCGGGTGCCGTCGGCGATATAGTTGCCCTCGCCGCGGCGATAGGCGATGTCTTCAAACATCTGGGAAAGATTGTCCGTTTTGCCGAAGCGGATGCCGAAATCGTGGACGCCCTTTTCGGCGAGCTCCATCGCAAACGCCACCGAACCGGCGCAGGAGATGGAGTCCATGCCGAGCTCGTCGAGCTCATAGTTCCATTTGAGGATCAGCTCGATATCGTCGTTGAGAATATTGGGCCCCAGCAGACCGAGCGTTTCGAGCTCGGGTCCCTTCACAATCTTGCCGTCCACCATGCACCGGCGGGCGCATCGGATGACGCAGGTGGTGCAGGCGCCGTTGGAGACCATGTGGTTTTCGGCCAGCTCTTCGCCCGACACCTTTTCAAAGTTGTCGAAGCGGCCGGCGGAAAAGTTTTTGGTGGCAAGGATTGAGTGCGCCTGCATCGGCGCGACAAGGCCCGCGCTGCCGAGCTTCGGCAACTGGCGGCCCGTCAGCGGGTGGTTTTGCAGCGTTTTGATCCATTTTGCGTTGTGCGCGCGCAGCGCCGCTTCGTCATAGATCTCCGGCAGCTTGGTGCCGAACGCGGTGACGGCTTTCAGATTTTTGGAACCGAACACGGCGCCCACGCCGCCGCGGCCGGCCGTGCGTTCGTTGCTGAACACACAGGCATACAGCACCTTGTGTTCGCCCGCGGGGCCGATGACAAGACGGCCGGGGTATTGCTTGAGCTTTTCCTGCGCTTCGCCCGTTTTGGTGCCCCAAAGCGCCGTGGCGTCCAAAAATTCCACGTTGTCCTGCGTGATATGCACGTGCACCGGCGTTTCGCTTTTGCCGGTGATGATCGCGGCGTCGTAGCCGGCGCGCTTGAGCGTCAGACCGAAATCGCCGCCGCAGTTCGAGGACGTGAGGATGTTCGTCAAAGGCGAGATTGTGGAAATGTTGAACCGCGACGTGTTCGGGCAGCCCGTGCCGGTCAGCGGTCCGGTGGTGATCACCAGCCAGTTGTCTTCATCAAACGCTTTCATCTGCGGCGTGATATGGTGCAGCAGAATATCCGCCGCCATAATTTTGCCGCCGAGGGTGCGTTTGCGGTCCGCATCGGTCCAGGGGAATTCCCGGAAGGTGCGGGCGGAAAGGTCGATGAACAAAACCTTTCCCATATAACCTTTCAGTTGGGTCAATGCGCATCATCTCCTTTTTTTATTTTAAATGAAGTGCCTGTATTTCCAACCCGTCAAAGCAGAGCAGTTTGCCCTGCGCGTCGGTGTTTTTCAAAAAGTAATCAACCGCGAGCTTGGCCTCCAGCGCGCCGATCACGCCGACAACCGGACTTTGCGACTGCGGCTTGCGGCTCGGTTTTTGCAACAGACCCGCTGCCTCCAAATCGGCGCATACGCCCGGCACATACAAATACGCTGTGCCGAAGGCGGCGTCCACACCGCCGTTGATGAGCGGCTTTTGTTTATGCTTGCAAAAGTCGTTGACGATC
>CACWJV010000149.1 GCA_902761265.1 Oscillospiraceae bacterium
GGCACGGAGATCCGGCAGCCCGCTTCGGTCATTCCGTAGCCCTGTCGCAGATAGATGCCGAATTTTTCATACTCCTCCACCAACGCCGGATCGAGATAGGCGCCGCCGGAGATCAGCCATTTCATATTGCGGCCAAAGACCTTTTTGGCGGCATCACGCGGTTCCATATCCGGGTTTCTCGCCAAAACAGCCTTCACCCGGCGCAGCAGCGTTTGGGCAATCATCGGCACGACACGCATCACACGCGGTTCAAACAGCGTCAGATTCGTCACGATATCGCGCAAGCTCCCGTTAAGCGCGACCTGCAAGCCGTCTTTGAGGTTTTTCAGATAGTCGCCGGTAAAGCAGTAAATGTGAAACATCGGCAACACGGAAAGCGCCACGTCGGTCTCGTTGAAGATATCTGTGGAATAATCGTGATACATGATGTTGCCAACCAGCGCGTTCGTGGAAAGCATGACGCCCTTGCGCACACCGGTGGTGCCGGATGTATAGATCATGCAAGCGCAATCGTCCGGCTCGACTTCGAAATCGGAAAGGGACGCAAACTTGCTGTGGCAGTCATACGTTTGATAAATATGGTTAAAATAGGATTCGTCGCCGATATTGACAGCAAATTTTAAGCCGGGATAGCCTTCCTTGATCTTCGCAGCTTTATCGGAAAACTCATTTTCGAAAAGCAAAAGATCAACGTCGGCACGCTCCAGCAGCTTAGTGGCTTCCGTTGCCGAAATATCCGGCGAAAACGGAATCGCAACATTGCCGGAGATCAGTATCCCGGTCAGACAGGTTATATATTCATAGCTTGTTTTACTAATCAGCGCCACATGCATGCGGCTTTGAGAAAGCGAACGGATCCACCGGCAAACAGCAAGCGCGTTTTGCTGGGTTGTGCGGTAGCTGCGTTCCTCGATTTTTCCGTCACGCACAAATTTGATAAATGTTTTATCTTCGTAAATTTGTGCGCCGCGGTCGATCAGATCGCGAACAGTCGGTGTTGTACGTTCTGTCATATTGAAGGTCTCCTCACCTATGAGCCAAGGTTCGCTCTTCATAAAAAGCGAAACCATAGCGGCAATATTTCAGCGTCAAAAAAGGTGTTTTTGTCTTTGATTTACTTGCTCATTATAGAAAAGAAAGCAGAAAAAGTCAATTCAAACGACTTTTTTTAAACAAAAGATAAACAAATGTTGCCGATCTGTCATGCAGCAAAGCTATAAAAAGGTGAAAACCGATTGCGCACCGCGCTGGAATATGCTATACTAAACAAAAAAAGCAACAAGAGGTGTTTCTGATGCAGACTCCGCATATTTCTCTGGTGCAAAACGGCACATTTGCAAAAACCGTTTTGATGCCCGGCGACCCAAAACGGGCGCACTGGATCGCACAGCAGTTTTTGGAAGACGCCAAACTGATCAACGACGTGCGCGGCATTCAGGGCTATACCGGCACCTACCGGCACCACCCGGTCTCCGTGATGGCGAGCGGCATGGGTATGCCGTCGATCGGCATCTATTCCTATGAGCTGTATCATTTTTTCGGTGTAGAAAGCATCATCCGTGTCGGCTCTGCCGGCGGAATCGGCAACGGTTTGGCGCTGCGCGACGTGGTGCTCGGCATCGGCGCCAACACCAATTCCGCCTACGCGAGCCAGTTTGATGTACGCGGCACGATCAGCGCAACCTGCTCGTTTGAGCTGCTGCAAACAGCGTACAAGGCGGCACATCGTCTGGAAATACCCGTAAAAGTCGGCAATCTGCTGTCATCAGATACATTCTATGACGCGGATGCAAACAGCCTGCATCAGTGGGCAAAAATGGGAACGCTGGCCGTAGAGATGGAAGCGGCCGCGCTGTATTACAACGCGATGGAAGCCGGAAAACAGGCGCTCGCGATCTGCACCGTTTCCGATCTCCCGTTTACAGGTGAAGGCTGCAGCGCAGCAGAGCGGCAGGAAACGTTTTCTGATATGATCCGGCTTGCATTGGAAACCGCTGTTATGATAGACGGAGAGAAATAATGATTCGGCGTATATTTTTAATCGTACTGGATTCGTTCGGCGTGGGTGAGCTGCCGGACGCTGCGCAGTTCGGCGACGCAGGCAGCCATACGCTGCGTTCCTGCGCGGCACAAAAGGAATTCCATGTACCGCACATGCAGTCGCTCGGACTGTTCAACATCGACGGCGTCGGCGTCGGGACACCGGTCAGTGCACCGGTTGGTGCGTTCGGCAAATGCGCCGAGCTATCCAAAGGAAAAGATACAACGACCGGGCATTGGGAGATTGCCGGATTGATTTCGAAGCAGGCGATGCCGACCTATCCGAACGGCTTTCCGCCGGAAATCATTGCCGCCTTCGAAGCGCAGACCGGACGCCGTGTGCTTTGCAATCAACCGTACTCCGGCACAGCCGTTATCGCTGATTTCGGCAATCAGCACATGGAATCGGGCGATCTGATTGTCTATACCTCTGCAGACAGCGTATTTCAGATCGCGGCGCACGAGGCGGTCGTGCCGCCGGAACAGCTTTATCAATACTGCCGCATCGCACGACGCATCTTGCAGGGCGAGCACGCGGTCGGACGCGTCATTGCACGGCCGTTTACCGGAGATTGGCCGTTTACGCGTACCGCAAGAAGACATGACTTTTCGCTCACGCCGCCCGGTGACACCATGCTTGACGTTCTGCAAAACGCCGGTCTTGACGTAATCGGCGTTGGAAAGATATATGATATTTTTGCAGGAAAAGGACTCCGCTCTGCGCTGCCGACGACCGGCAACGCGGACGGCATGGCGAAGACAGCGGATCTTTTGAAGACAGATTTTCACGGCCTGTGTTTTGTCAATCTTGTCGATTTCGACATGCTCTACGGTCACCGCAACGACGCACCGGGCTATGCGCAGGCGCTGACAGAATTTGACCGGTGGCTCGGTACGTTTCTGCCAAAACTCGGCGAAAACGATCTGCTGATGATTACCGCCGACCACGGCTGCGACCCGCTGACCGAAAGCACCGATCATTCCCGAGAGTACATTCCCCTGCTCGTTTACGGCAAGCAGGTACAACCGTGCAATCTCGGCATTCGCTGCACGTATGCGGATATCGGCAAAACGGTCTGCGAGATCTTCGGCGTTTCCAACAAACTTGCCGGCATTTCCTTTTTGCCGGAGATTGGAGTATACAAATGACAGATCAGCAATTATTGGAAATGGCAAAAGGCGCTATGCAGTTTGCCTATGCGCCTTATTCCGGTTTTTTGGTCGGCGCCGCGCTGCTGTGTGACGACGGCATGGTCTATTGCGGATGTAACATCGAAAACGCATCGTTCGGCGTAACAAACTGCGCGGAACGCACCGCCTTATTTAAAGCACTCAGTGAAGGTAAACGGCACTTTCAGGCGATAGCCGTTATCGGCGGCCAGAACGGCGTTTGCAGCGATTTTACAACGCCGTGCGGAATGTGCCGCCAGGCGTTGTCGGAGTTTTGTAAAGCCGACTTCCGTATTGTGCTGGGCGATGACAGCGGATCTATCAAAACTATGACGCTTGGCAATCTTTTACCCGGCGCATTTCAACTTTGATAAGCAGCGACACTGCCGACGGAAAAACCGGGCAGTGTCCTTTATTATTCTGTATTCGTATGAACCGGCGGAAATTGCTTTTTATGCTCCTGTAAATATTCAAGCAATTGCTCCCGGTTATTTTCAACAGTTTCATCGATGACGGCATCCACCAGCAGCCGCTGTGCCTGACCGATGGCGCGACCGGCAAACCCGAGCCGACGCAGATCGTTGCCGCTGACCGCAAGCTTCTTTACGGAAAAGCAGGCATGCTGCTGCAACACTTCGTCCAGAATCTCATCCAGCCGGTCAAAGTGCACCAGACGATCATGATATTGCGGCGCCAGCGCCAGCGTATCCGCCCGCTGCAATAGCAAAAGATCGCGCAGCGCTTCCTCCCCCAACTGGTTGAGCCTTCGCTTAATCATCCGGGAAGTCTCTTCTATCGGTGCGTCGTGCCATTTAACCAGCAGCGGCACACGTTTTAAAGTAAGATTGTCATATTTGAGTGCATGAAGCAGCTCCTCCGCTATTTTGGCGCCGCGCGACGCATGGCCGTAAAAATGGCCGACGCCGGTTTCGTCCAGATGAAAGCACCCAGGTTTTGCACAATCATGCAGCAGCGCGGCAAGACGCAAATGCAGTCTCGGGGCAATAGTTTCAACCGCACAGGCGGTATGCTCCAGAAGATCAAAACAGTGATGTTCGTTGTGCTGATTGAAGCCCTGCATCTCCTTCAAAAACGGAAAGATTTCAGACAGTATATCCGGATATCGCAGCAGTACATCCCGCACGTTCCGGCCGCACAAAAGCTTGCTGCATTCACTTTGTACACGTTCACGCGAAAGCAGCCCGATATTCCCCTTCAGTTTTCTTGCTGCTTCTGCAGTCGTTTTTTCGAGCGAAAACGAAAGGACTGACGAAAAACGCAGCGCACGCAAAATCCGCAATGCGTCCTCCGTAAACCTGGTTTCGGCGTTGCCGACACAGCGCAGGATTCCATTTTTCAAATCCTCCCGGCCTCCGAACGGATCCATAATTCCGCGAAACGGGTGGAGCGCCATGGCGTTGATTGTAAAATCACGGCGCGACAGATCTTCTTCAATACTCTTGGCAAACCGGACGGCGTCGGGATGCCGTCCGTCGGAATAACCGGTTTCGGTACGGTAGGTTGTTACTTCGACCGGTACATGATCGACCAGCACAGTCACAGTGCCGTGTTTAAGCCCGGTCTTGAGTACCGGTACATCGGGAAACGCTTCGATCACAGAATGCGGCGGCGCGTTTGAAGCAAGATCCGCATCATGCGCCGGAACACCACGCAGCAGATCGCGTACCAGTCCGCCGACAAAGTATGCTTCAAAGCCAGCGCTTTCCAGCCGTTCCAGTACAAACAAACCTTCCTGCGGCAGTTGTTCCATAGCAAGCGCTCCTCTCTGGTATGCTTTTCATATTATATAAAAAATCTGTTTTTTTTGCAATAGAGTGTTGAATCAAAATGAAATTTATGATATGATTAAAAAACAGGATTTCATGAAAACAAGGATACGGAGATGAATGGTATGAATCGTTTGTTTCGAAAAGCGACATTCGGCGGTTTCAACAAAGAGGACGTTATGCAATATATTGAAACCATGAAGACCGAGTTTTACGACTACAAAGCGCAGGTGGAGGAAACGATCCGCGAGCTGAATGAAAAACTGCAGTCCTTTGAACAGACCGGTGACGCAGCAGACGGTACCGCCGAGGTTTCATCCGCCGTGTCCGGTGATCCGGCTATGTCGATCAACGAAGCGACGAACCATCTCAAGCAGGTGGCGGACGAGCTTTGTGAAAAAATGAACCGTCTGATCGGCAGTCTCCCGCAGCAAAAAGCAGCGCCCGATGCAAAACCGGAAGAGTCCAAAACGCCAGAAGACAAAGTTGACGCGTTGCTGCAAAACTTGTTTCAAAGTGAAAAGGAAGATAAAGCGAAGCAAACAACGCCGGCTAACACCAAACTTTCCATCGCCGACGTTCTGCCCGCCTATCTGAAATAACCGCATGAAATGCCTGTCCTTCGAGCTGAGCGGGACGGGTATCTTCTTTATGTTATCGAAATG
>CACWJV010000150.1 GCA_902761265.1 Oscillospiraceae bacterium
CTGACCCAGCTTACGCAGTCGCTTTGCTGCAAAAATGCGGCGACCTTCTGTGCGTTTTCGCAATGCTGGCGCATCCGCAGCGGCAGCGTTTCCAGCCCGAGGTTGAGCAAAAACGCGTTGTGCGGCGAGGGGATGGAACCGAGGTCGCGCATGAGCTGGCTGACGCATTTTGTGATAAACGCCGCTTTGCCGAAGCGTTCGGTATAGACGATGCCGTGGTAGGAGTCGTCCGGTGTGGTCAGACCGGGGAACTTGTCGTTTTGGGTCCAGTCAAAGTTGCCGGAATCGACGACAACGCCGCCCACCTGTGTGGCGTGGCCGTCCATATATTTTGTGGTGGAATGGGTCACGATGTCGGCGCCGAACTCAAACGGCCGGCAGTTGACGGGTGTTGGGAACGTGTTGTCCACAATCAGCGGCACGCCGTGGCGGTGCGCGGCGAGCGCGAATTTTTCAATATCGAGCACATTGAGCGACGGATTCGACAACGTTTCGCCGAACACGCATTTGGTGTTCTCTTTGAACGCCGTTTCCAGCTCCTCGTCGGAGCAGTCGGGCGACACAAATGTGAAATCGACGCCCATACGGCGCAGCGTGACGTTGAACAGATTGAACGTGCCGCCGTAGATGGCGACGGAGGAGACCACATGATCGCCGGCGGCGCAGAGATTGAGCACGGCAAACAGGTTGGCCGCCTGGCCGGACGAAGTCAAAACCGCAGCCACGCCGCCTTCGAGCGCGGCGATTTTGGCGGCCACGGCGTCGTTGGTGGGATTGGCAAGACGGGTATAGAAATAGCCGTCGTCCTCAAGGTCGAACATCTTGCCCATCGCGTCGCCGCTGTCGTATTTATAGGTGGTGCTTTGCACGATCGGCAGCACGATGGGTTCTTTATTGCCGGGCTTGTAGCCGGCGCGGACGCATTTGGTCGCAATTTTATAATCTTTCATTTGACAGCCCCGTTTCATCATCGGATTCGGTGAAAGTATTATAGTATAATTTCCGGGAGAAGTCAAGCGCCGCGCGATGTGTGGCGCAGGCGTCAGCCGACAGTTTTTAGTCGTCGGGGACGCGACGGATGTTGTGCGCGGTGGGAAGAATGCGCCGCGAAGGGGAAGGGAGCTGACAGTACTTAGAATTGCAGCGTCGGTCCGGCTCTGTGCAATTGTCGCCCGCGGTGCTTTTGTGCGTCATCATAAAAGCACTACCCGCTCTCACACGAGGGCGGGTATTTGTCTATGCAGTTTTGTTTTCAGCTTCTGTAAAACGCTTCGCACGCCTTGAACGTGGAATACACGTCGGTTTTGGACACGACTTCAAACGGTGCGTGCATACTCAGCACGGGCACGCCGAGGTCGACCGCGTTGACGTCGAGGTTTGCGATATACAGCGCGACGGTTCCGCCGCCGCCTTCGTCCACCTTGCCCATCTCGCCGATCTGCCAGTGTACATTCGCGTTGTCGAGGATGGCGCGGATCTTGCCTACATATTCGGCGTTGGCGTCACTCGCTCCGCCTTTGCCGCGCGCGCCGGTGTATTTCGCGATCGAAACGCCGTGGTTGACAAACGAGGTGTTCGTTTTGTCATAGACCTGCGGGAACGTGGGGTCAAATGCCGCGGTCACGTCGGCGGACAGGCAGTCGGAGTTGTGCAAAACATGGCGCGCCTTGACGCCCTGCATATCGGCGAGGTCTTCGATGAAGTATTTCATAAAGGACGAGTTGAGACCCGTGTTGCCGTCGGAGCCGATCTCTTCCTTGTCGGCGAGGACGGTCAGACAGGTGTGTTCGGGCACGTCGAGCGAAAACAGCGCTTCCATCGCCGGATAGGCGCACACGCGGTCGTCGTGGCCGTAGCCGCCGATGAGACTGCGGTCAAAGCCGATGTCGCGTACTTCAAACGCCGGCACCGCTTCGAGCTCGGCGGACATAAAGTCGGTTTCGTCAATGCCGTATTTCTCGCACAGGAGCTTGAGAATCTGCAGCTTCACCAGCTCGCTGCCCTCGTCGCTCTTGAACGGACGCGAACCGATCACAAGGTTGAGCTCTTCGCCCTTGATACCCTCGGACAGCGTGCGTTTGGACTGCTCCTTGGCAAGGTGCGGCAAAAGATCGGTCACCACAAACTGCGGGTCGCCCTTGTCTTCGCCGAGCCGGACGTCGATCACACTGCCGTCTTTTTTGACAAATACGCCGTGCAGCGACAGCGGAATCGCCGCCCACTGATATTTGCGGATGCCGCCGTAGTAATGCGTTTTGAAATACGCCATCTCGGTGTCTTCATACAGCGGCGTCGGCTTCATGTCGAGCCGCGGGGAGTCGATATGCGACGCCACGATTTTGACGCCTTCGGCGACGCTCTTTTTGCCGATGACGCAAAGGATCACGGATTTGCCGCGGTTGTCGTAATAGACCTTGTCGCCGGGTTTGTAGGACGCAAACGGATCAAACGGCACAAAGCCGTGCGCTGTCGCTTTTTCAATGACCGCTTTGTTGCATTCGCGCTCGGTTTTGGCGGCCTGCAAAAAGGCTTTGTAGCCGTCGCAAAACGCGTCCGCCGCGGCGAGTTCACTGTCGTGGTGCTTCAGGAAATGGTCGTTGTGGATTGCAAGCTGTTCCTGCAGCGCTTTCACTTCTTTTTTTTCTGACATATTGGAAATCCTCCTTAGAGATTGTATAACCGTTTGTAGATCTCCCGTGTGCGCATCACCCGGTCGGCGTATTGCGCGGTGGACGGAAAGGGGATCGCTTTGAGCGTTTTGCCGTCGTCGGAATACTGCGGATTTTGCAGCCATTTTTCCACGTTGCCCATCCCGGCGTGGTAGGCGCAGACCGCCACGCGCTCGTCGCCGAACTGCCGCAAAAGGATCTCATACAGCATACAGCCGTAGCGGATGGATGTTTCGGGGTCAAAAAGCTGCTCTTCGCCGCCCTTGTCGCCGGTCTTGCTTTGCAGCCACCGGTAGGTCTCGGGCATAATCTGCATCAGCCCGCGTGCGCCGACGTTGGACACGGCGTTCGGGTCAAAGCTGCTTTCGCATTTGATGACGGCATAGATAAAAGATTTTTCGAGCTTGTGCGCCGTTGTGTATGTTTCGACAAATTCATCGTAGCGCACCGGATATAATGTTTGCATCACCGCTTTGCGCACGGCAAAACCGCCGAGGACGATCCCCAGCAGCAGCACCGCCAGCGCGGCCCAGCCCAGCGGCTTCAGTTTTCGTTTGTGTTTGCGTCCGGGCATGCGATCACCTTGGAAAGTTCGTCTTCGAGTGTATAGGGCGGATAGTTGCGGATGATATAGTCGGCCTGCGACAGATACCAACGATCGTCTTTTTGCATCGCCATACGCGCGTTTGCCTGCGCTTCGGTCAGACCGTCGCGGGAAAGGATCCGCTGCAGCCGGATTTCGGGCGGCGCTGTGACCACGATGATCTTTTGGCAACGCGCCCTGCTCGGGCTTTCGAGCAAAGCCGCCGCGTCGAACACGCAGTGTGTATAGCCGGCGTTTTTCGCCTGTTCCATTTCCCGCTGCACCAGTTCGTCAATTGCCGGGTGGGTCAGGGCGTTGAGCAAAGCTACGCCGTTTTCGGTGCTGCGCAGCCGCTGCACCAGGCCCTTGCGGTCCAGATTGCCGTCGGGCAAAAGCAGATCTTCGCCGAACGTGTCTGCAATCCGGCGCAAAACGGGCGAACCGGGCAGCATGATTTCCCGCGCGAGCAAATCGCCGTCAATGACGTACCATCCCTTGTCGCGCAGCCATGCGGCGGCGGTGCTTTTGCCCGCGCCGGTTTTTCCGGTCAGTCCGTAACAGATCATGAAGTCCCTCACAATTCTACAATGTGAAACGCGGCCGCGCGTACCAGCCGGTTGAACACGGCAAGACCCACGCCGTCCATTTGCGGAAACCGGGCAAAAACCTGCCCGGCGCCGCGGCTGTCTACGTCGCGCAGGGCGGCGAAAATATTGGCCGCCTGGCTTTTGCCGTCGGCTTCGTTGCCGAACGCGATGGCCGGCACGGGCAGCAGCGCCTCCTCGCCCGCAAAGCACAGCGCCAGTGTGTCGGGCGTTTTGTGTGCGTCCACATATTCGCAAAACTGCTGCAAGCTGCCCTTGAGGATCGTGACCTGCGCTTTGGGCGCGTAGTGCTTATATTTCATGCCGGGCGACGCTGCGGTCTTGCCGGCGGCAAGCTGATGAAACACCGCATCGTCGATGTCGATGCTGCCGAGCACGCGTTCGAGCATTGCGGGCGTGATACCGCCCGGACGCAGCAGCCGCGGCTTGTTTCCGGCGAGCGAGAGCACGGTGGATTCCACACCTACGCTGCACGGCCCGGCGTCGACGATGCAGTCGATTTTGCCGTCCATGTCGTCTTTGACGTGCTGCGCCGTGGTCGGGCTCGGTTTGCCCGACGTGTTGGCCGACGGGGCCGCCAACGGCACGCCGGCAGTGTCGATGATGGCGCGGGCTACGGGGTGCGACGGCATACGCACCGCCACGGTCGAAAGACCGCCGCTGACAACGGACGAGACGCGGTCGCTTTTCGGCAAAATGACGGTCAGCGGACCGGGCCAGAACGCGTCGGCAAGCTGTTTTGCCTGTGCGGGAATCTCCCGGACAAGCGGCGCCCACTGGGAATAATCACTGATATGGACGATCAGCGGATTGTCCGCCGGGCGTCCTTTGGCGCGAAAGATGCCGCGCACAGCGCAATCGTCGAGCGCGTTGGCGGCAAGCCCGTAGACCGTTTCGGTCGGGATGGCGGCAAGGCCGCCGCGCCGCAGAATTTCGCCGACGGTCCGGAGCGCCGGATCGCGCGGATCGCTGACGGAAAAAAACTGTGTGTTCACCCCGCAACCGCCTCGCTTTCCTTGAGCTTTTCGGCGGTGTCGGCAGTGATCAGCGCGTCGATCAGTTCATCCATATCGCCGTTGAGAACCTGTTCGAGCTTGTAAAGCGTCAGACCGATGCGGTGGTCGGATACGCGCCCCTGCGGATAGTTGTAGGTGCGGATCCGTTCGCTCCGGTCGCCGGTGCCGACCTGGCTTTTGCGCGTGTCGGCAATGGAGTCGCGCTGCTTTTGCTGTTCGCGTTCCAAAATTTTGCTGCGCAAAACGCGCATCGCCTTGTCCTTGTTTTTGTGCTGGCTGCGCTCGTCCTGACATTCCACCACGATGCCGGTGGGCAGGTGGGTGATGCGGATGGCGGATTCGGTCTTGTTGATATGCTGGCCGCCGGCGCCGCTGGAGCGGAAGGTGTCGATCTGCAGATCGGCGGGATTGAGCTGCACATCCACGTCCTCGGCTTCGGGCAACACAGCCACGGTTGCGGTGGACGTATGGATCCGGCCCTGCGATTCTGTTTCGGGTACCCGCTGCACACGGTGGACGCCGCTTTCAAATTTAAAGCGCGACCACGCGCCGTCGCCCACGACAAGAAAGCTGATCTCTTTGAAACCGCCGAGCTCTGTGGCGTTTTCGCCGAGCACTTCGATTTTGAAGCCCTTGCGTTCGGCGTACATCGTATACATGCGAAACAGCACCGCCGCAAACAGCGCCGATTCTTCGCCGCCCGCGCCGCCGCGGATTTCGACGATGACGTTTTTGTCGTCGTTTTCGTCCTTCGGCAGCAGCAGGATTTTCAGCTCCTCCTGCA
>CACWJV010000151.1 GCA_902761265.1 Oscillospiraceae bacterium
GGAGTTCAATGTTATGAAAAAATTGATTTCTGTGGTTCTCGCACTGCTGATGCTGGCCGGCTGCGTACAGATCGCGCTGGCTGCCGAAGCGCCGAACGGCATGGTATACCCGACCATCTATATCCGCGGCAAAACCGACCCGCTCTATAATGACATCGGCACCGAAGACGAATGGATGCTGTCCGACTCGTCCCGTGTATTTTCCAAAGAAGTGACCGACGTCAAAGCCTATGCCACCGACAAGGCAAAGGAGCTGCTGCCGGAATTCGGCATTGCGATGGTCACCGGAAATTACGACGGCTGGGCAAAAGATATGTCCGGGATCCTCGAACCGATCTATCGTGATTTCGTGCTTGACAAACAGGGCAAGGCCCGTCCGGGCAGCGGCGTGAAGTTTGATTACACGAAAGCGAACAACGCAGTTAAATCCGACGGCACCTACGCGCCGGACGCCTACAGCTTTCCCTATGACTGGCGGTTAAGTCCGCTGGATGTTGCGGATTCGCTACGCACCTACATCGACGCCGTGCTTGCCGCGACCGGCAAAAGCAAGGTCAATCTTATCAGCCGCTGCGAAGGCTGCTGTGTTGCGCTGTCGTACCTTTATAAATACGGCGACGACAACAAGATCTCCAACAACGTCATGCTCGGCTCCAGCGCCCTCGGCGTGGTCTATGCCAGCAATGTCTTTGCAGGCAAATTTGACCTGGACGCTGATGCGATCAACCGCTATGTGGGCCGCAATTTTGCAACCGGCAGCAAAGACAGTTTCGGCGATGACCTGTTTGATGACGAAGTGATCCGCACCTTTTTGCGCGAAACGATCACACTGCTTGCCGTTACGCACGCCACCGACAAACCTGCCGAGCTGCTTGTCGGTTTGGTCGATAAACTGGCGCCACTGGTCTATCCGGGTCTGCTGATGAGCTCTTACGGCACCTGCCCGGCCTATTGGGCGATGGTGCGCGACGACGATTACGAGGACGCAAAAAAGCTGATCGGTCTCAGCGGCAACGACGAATACAGGGACTTTGTTGCGCTCATCGATGAATATCATTACAATGTGCAGAAAAAAGCGCCCGAAATTCTGAAGAAACTGCAGGACAAGGGCATCCAGACCGGCGTACTAGTCAAATACGGCGCAGAGTCCTTCCCGTTTATCAAAGACAGCAATGAACTGAGCGACAACACCACGCTTGTGAAAGACGCCTCCTTCGGCGCCACCACCGCAAAAGTCAACGAACCGTTCTCCGATGCATACGTTGCAGATGCAAAAGCTGCCGGTAAGGGCGACCTGATCTCGCCGGATCATCTGATTGACGGCTCCACCGCGCTGTTCCCCGAATCGACCTGGTATATCAAGTATTTCCCGCACACCTGGTGGGGCACCACGGTTGACCAGTTTATTTTGCGCTATCTGCAGTCGAACGGCACCATGCGTGTCGGCGACGAAAACGCCATGCCGCGCTTCCAGATCTACAACGACAAGACCGGCGCCGCAACGGAAATGACCGAAGAAAATGCCAACAGCCAGTCCAACTACTATAAGACTGACAAGCTTTCTTCGCTGTTCAGTTTTCTGGCAGCGTTCATCCCGTTTCTGCGCCGGATCTTCGACCTTGTGAAAGCCAGACTCGCCAAATAAATCAAGCGCCCACAGGCACCGCTACGGCGGTGTCTGTTCTTTCTTCCCTTTTTCGGCAAAATGCCCAAGCCGCGCGACGCGCTTTACAGCAATATCACGAACCTTATGATTTCTAATCGTATGTTTACACAATGTTAACATTTCCGCACAATTTATTTGACATTTCTGGTGTTTATTTAAATGGAATAGGTATACTTTTCAAGTTTCAGAAAAAAGGAGTTATCACAAATGAAAAAAGTAGTATCTGTCTTTCTTGCGCTGCTGATGCTGATCGGCTGTGCGCAAATCGCGCTGGCGGCGCCGACCGGTCTGGATCTGCCGACGATTTATATCCGCGGCAAGACCGACCTGATCTATAACGATATCGGCACCGCAGACGAATGGATGGTATCCGATTCCGAGCGCGTGTTTTCCAAAGAAGTGACCGACATCAAAGCGTATGCCACCGACAAAGCCAAAGAGCTGCTGCCGGAATTCGGCATCGCGATGATCACCGGCAACTATGACGCGTGGGCGGAAAAGGGATCCACGTTGCTGGAACCGATCTATCGTGAGTTTGTGCTCGACAAGCAGGGCAATCCCCGCCCGGGCAGCGGCGTGAAGTTTGATTATTCGAAGCCGGACAAAATGGATAGCAACGACGGCACGATCCATTTCCTCGCGTATCAGTTCCGCTACGACTGGCGTCTGAGTCCGCTGGACGTTGCCGATTCTCTCAAAACGTATATTGAAACGATCTGCCGCGTTACCGGCAAAGACCAGGTCAATCTTGTGACCCGCTGCGAGGGCTGCTGCATTGCGCTGTCCTATCTTTACAAATACGGCGACGAAAACAAGATCGCCAACAACCTGATGTTCGGCTCCAGTGCGCTCGGCGTGGTTTATGCCAGCAATATCTTCGCCGGCAAATTCGATCTGGATGGCGATGCGCTCAACCGCTATGTCGGTTTGAACTTTGCAACCGGCAGCCATGACAGCTTTGGCGACGATCTGTTCGGCGACGAAGCGATCCGCACCTTCCTGCGCGAAACGATCATGTTGCTCACCGTGACCCATGCCACCGACAAACCGACGGATAAGCTTGTGGAACTCGTCGACAAGCTTGCGCCGATGGTCTATCCGGGTCTGCTGATGAGCTCCTACGGCACCTGCCCGTCCTATTGGGCGATGGTGCGCGACGACGATTATGAGGACGCCAAGAAGCTGGCCGGTCTGACCGGCAACCCGGAGTGGGCAGACTTTGTTGCCAAGATTGACGAATACCACTACAATGTGCAGCAACGGGCCAAGGAAATTTTGACAGAGCTGAAAGACAAGGGCCACCAGACCGGTATCTTTGTAAAATACGGCGGCGAAGCTTTGCCGATTATCAAAGACAGCAACGAAGTGAGCGACAACACCACGCTTGTCAAGGACGCCACCTTCGGCGCCACCACCGCCAAAATTGACCAACCGTTTTCCGCCGAATACATCGCCTCCAGACCTGCCGGGATGGTTTCTCCGGACGGTCTGATCGACGCGTCGACCGCGCTGTTCCCGGATTCCACCTGGTATATCAAATATTTCCCGCATTCCTGGTGGGGCAACATCTTTAACAGATTTACAGAGGCCTATCTGCAATCCAACAGCACGCTGCGTGTCGGCGATGAGGGCGCGATGCCGCGCTTCCAGATCTATGCAGAAGATCCCACCAAGCCTTCAACGGACGGCATTCCGACGGAGATGACCGACGACAACGCGTTTGAACGGTCGGATTATTACAAAACCAACAAGCTCTCCTCCCTGTTCTCGTTCCTGACTGCGCTGATCCCGATGCTGCAGCGTCTGTTTAACCTGATCAAGTCCAAGCTCGGCTTATAAGCATCCTTTTCCGGCACCGCTGCGGCGGTGCCTTTTTTCGTGCACGGGCTTGACTTTTTCAAAAAGGAATGGTAAGCTATAGGCAATTGAATAACAAAGACACGGTTTGAAAAGTTGTGAGCTGAGTAAGGAGCAGACGCCGTCTGCTGAGGGAATCCGGTTCAAATCCGGAGCAACCGCCATTCCTGTGTTTGCGCAAACAGAAGATTCCCTTGCGGGTCTTTTTGTGCGTGCATCAGTCAGGCACCTGCCGTGGTCTTTTTGGGTTCATCTTGGGCGTGAAGCGTGCAGCCGGCATACGGAAAATCCGTGTGCGCTGCGCGCTTTTTGTTGTATTTTTCTGTAAAGGAGCAGATCGTATGAAAAAACATTTATCCACCTCTCTTTCCCTGCTGCTCGCGCTCATTTTGCTGGTGAGCAGCATCCCGTTCGCCTTTGCCGCGGACCCGGTGCACATTGCGTCGGCAGAAGATTTTGCCACCTTTGTTGCCGGTGACGCAGCCGCCGACGCTGTGCTCGACGCGGATATCGACCTCGGCGAATGGACCACCGCGTTTACCGATGGCTACAGCGGTACGTTCGACGGCAACGGCCACAGTATTAGCTATACCAAAACCAATCCGACAGGTAATTTCCATTCCCTCATCAAAATTCTGAATAAAGGCGGCGTGATTAAGGACCTGACGATCAAGGGTACCATGACATTTACGGCAGCGCGCACCTATAACGCATCCTTCGTATATGAGAACCACGGTACGATTGAAGACTGTGTAAACGAAATGAGCATCACCCATACCGGCACCAAAAACTGCCAGTATGCAAGCGGCATTGCGGCTAAAAACTACGGTACGGTCAAAGATTGCGTCAACAACGCTGAGATCTCCGTTCGCAATTATGCGGGGGGCATCGTTGCCCAAAACTTGGGCGGCACTGTGCTGAACTGCACCAACAACGGAACCATTACTGCCACGAATACTGCCGGTTATGCAGGCGGCATCGTTGCAACCATCGGCGCGGCAAGCAGCGCAGACGTCAACCTGATCGAAAACTGCGTCAACAACGGCAACATCACCGGCGGCAGCGGCGATTACGGCTTTGCCGGAGGCATCGTCGGACAGATCAATATTGCGTCCAGCTATGCCACCTATCAATCACAGCCGAGCATCACCATCAAGGGCTGTTCCTCCACCGGCACCCTCTCTGCCGGCGGCGGCACAGATGAATTTGTTGCAAAGAACAACAACCCCGACAACAGCACATTGACCATCGAAGCCGGCGCACCCGCCCATGTGCACACCTATGACGAGGGCAAGATCACCACACCTGCCACCTGCGCCACAGCCGGCGTCAGAACCTACACCTGCACCTCCTGCGACGAGGGAACGGAAGGCCACAGCTACACGGAGCCTATCCCCGCCACCGGCAACCACACTGCACCCGAAACCTGGACCGCTGAGACCATCGACGGCAACGAAAAACTAGTCAAGCGCTGCACCGTCTGCGGTCAGCTTTTGGCGCAAAAATCCGCAGCCGCGGCTGCAACACTCGAAAACGTTCTGCAGTCACTTTCGGACAACTGGTTCCGCCTGACCCCAAAATTCGGCAGAGACACCAACGTCTGCACCATGCTGTCTGACGCGATCACAAGCTACGGCTATGAAGGTGTCGCTGTTTCGGTCGCCGCGGCTGAAAACCCGGCCGACGGTACCGCTGCCATTGCCGAAAACGGCGATATCACCTATTTCTACGCCGATCCGGCGGTCTACCGTCCGCTGTGGTTCGCGTCCATCCCCGTCACCTTCACCCTTTCGCTCGAGGACGCAGACACCACCTATGAAAAGAACGCTGTCATCAACTGGGATGCTGACAAGGCAAAGACCGCCATGGAAGACAACATCGTCTCCTATGTGACCGCAGACGTCATGAAGGGAGACAATGAATCACTCGAAGCGGTGACAGATGCACTCGTTTTGCCGAAGGTCGCGCTGGATGAAACCGGCAACCGCCAGCTTTGGGCGCTGATCTCCTGGACC
>CACWJV010000152.1 GCA_902761265.1 Oscillospiraceae bacterium
CCGATCTTGACGCTTGTCACGAAAGGAGATGTTCTTATGGCAAAAATCACGACGGAAAATCCGAGCAAAAGCGGCATCGCGCTGGGCGGCATCGGCGCCGGCAGTGTGGAGCTTTTGCCCGACGGAGAGTTTCACTATTGGCAGATCGCCAACCCGCCCCGCATGACCGAGGTTTGCTGGGAGCGAAAAGCGGACGACGGCGAGCAGCACACCGGCGCGCTGTCGTTTTGGGTGCGCACACAAAAGGACGGGCGTCGTCCCGTGGTGCGCAAACTCGGAATGCGGACGGAGCCGGACGACTTTTCCTACCGGTTGTTTCCCTGGAACAAACCGGTCGCCCGCATCCGGTTTGACGGGCGGTTTCCCGTGTGCGAGCTGCAGTATGAGGACAGCGCCTTGCCCTGCCGGCTGACCGGACGGGCGGCGGCGCCCTTTGTGCCGCACCGGACAGACCTTGCCGCCACGCCCGGGTTTTACATGGATTTCGATGTGGAGAATCCGACGGACGAACCGTTGACAGTGAGTTTGCTGGGCACGCTGGTGCCGACGTTTTGCAACGACGGCGGTTGCCGGAACACCCTTTCGGCAAACGACGGCTGTGTCAGTGTGACTATGTATCCGGCGCAAAAGACCGACGCGCCGAACTGCGGCGAAGTGTGTCTTTCCGTCGGCGGCGACGGCGAAAAAAGCTTTATCGCGGGCGAATACCGGCGCTTTATGCGGGAGTATATTTTTGACGACGACAATTTCGGCGTCAGCCAGGAATCCGTGCTGTTCGGCTTTCGGGAAACGGGCCGGTTGCCGGACAGCGAAACCGGCGCACCGCCGCCCGCGCTGCCCGACCGAATCGAAGCGCTGCCCGACGATGCGCTCGACGCGCTGTTTGCGCAGTACAGCCGATACCCCTTTGCCGCGTCGGTGCTCGGACGGATCCGCGATCTGCAGCCGGCATTCCCCGCAACCCGAAAGGAACAGATCGCATTTCTGACAGCCGTGAAGGGACAGGATCGCCTGCATATCCAAAACCCGGAGGACTTCGGCGCGGCTGCCCTTTGCAGCACAGTGCAGCTTTTGCCGGGGGAACAACGAACGGTGCGCTTTGTGCTGGCGTGGTATTTCCCGAATCATTTTGCAAGGGACGGCCGGCGGCTCGGGCATTACTATGAAAATCTGTTTACCGGCGCCGCACAGGCCAACGCTTTTTTGTGCGATCACCGGGCGGATGTGTTTGACAAAGCGGCGGCGTTTTCGCGTCTGCTCTATACGACGACCCTGCCCGACGCCTATCCCGACTGCTGGAGCGGACACCTGAGCACGATCGTCAAATGCTCGTGGTATCTCAAAGACGGGAAGTTCGGCCTTTGGGAAGGGCAGGGCTTTTGCGGATTCCACACCACAGACATCACCTACCACGCGTCCTTCGGTTTGCTGGCTTTGTTTCCGGCGCTGCAGCTCGGGCAAATGCGCATGGGCGCCGCGTTTCAGCGCGCGGACGGGCGCGTACATCATTGCTTCACACCGGATCTGGACCATGTGAACAACGGTTTTCACCGCGTGGACATCAACGACCAGTTTGTGCTGATGGTGCTGCGCGACTATCTGTATACCGGCGACGCGGAGTACCTCGGGGAGATGTGGCCGCATGTGACAGCCGCGATGGATTCTATCGCTGCGCTTGACACGGACGGCGACGGGCTGCCGGACCGGGACACCACGCGCAACACCTACGACGCGTGGAACCTTTCCGGCACGCCGGCGTATATCTCGGTGCTGTGGCTCGCCGCGCTGAAAGCTGCCGTCCGGCTTGCCGGCGAGGTGGGCGACGAGACCCGTGCCGAACTGTGGCGCGGTTTGCTGAAAAAGGGTCTTTTGTCGCTGGAAAGCCGGCTGTGGAACGGCGCATATTACGATTTATGGCGCACGGACGACGAAAAAGATGAGACGCTCATGACCGATCAGCTCGACGGCGAATGGTTTTTGCGCGTTGCGGGGATCGGCGGCAATCTGAGCGACGACCGGATCCGGAACGTTTTGCGTGTAATTTTGGAAAACAACTTTGACCCGGACGGCGGGCTGCTCAACGCCTCCTGCCCCTCGGGGCGGCACACCACCCTGTATTCCCACAAAAACTGCCAGACCGAAGCCGTTTGGACGGGCATCGGCTATTTGCTGGCGGCGCTTTGTCTCAGCGTTGGAGAAACCGCCGGCGCCGATATGCTCGTTGCAGCCATCCGCGACAACCAGGCGCGTTTCGGTGCGCTGTGGGATCATTGGGAGTGCGGACACCACTACACGCGCCCGATGTCGAGCTGGACGACGCTGACTGCCGCACTCGGCCTTTCGGTGGACGCCGCACGGCGGATCCTCCGGCTGCGGCCGGTCAAAGAAAATCTCACACTGCCGCTGTGTTTGCCCGACGTTCTGGGGACCGTGACTGTCAAAAACGGCAGAGTGAGCGTCCGTGTCACACAGGGCAGTCTGGACGGCTGGACGGTTTTGACCGAAGACGCTGCGGAACAAAAGCGCACATAAACCGGCGGCGGACTGTTTGTCTCTACAACGAAACAAAATCCGCCCTTTGCAGGCGGTTTTGTTCTATTTTGCTGCAAAATAGCTGCGATTTCTTTACTTTTTTCTTGTATCTGCGTTTTTTTTGTGATAGAATACAGGTGAAAAACAGGGAATCGCAACAACCGCGGGAGGTATAACGATTTGAAGATAGGAAAAAAACTGATCATATCCATGCTCGCGCTAACGCTCGGCACGCTGCTGCTCGTCAATATCGGGCTGTTTGCCGTGATTTCGGATATGAAAGAAAACACGCATCTGATGTATACCGACCTGAGGGACGACGCGGAGCAGACCATTGAGGACGGCCTCTACGCGCAGGATTCCGATTCGCTCGGCGTGATCGCGGACATGCAGACCGAAGTGACGGACTCGAGGCTGCATATTGTGGCGGATGTGGTGGAGCAGGCGGCGGAGTTTGCCGAAAAGCTCTATGCGTCGCCCGCGGACTATGCCGACGCGCCTTATGCGCCCGTGCATCTGTCGAAAGCGCCGAAGACGCTCTCCGCGCGCTATATGTACAGCGCCGGGGTGCAGGAGACCGCCGCGCTGGACCGCGAGCTGAAACTGATCTCCAATCTCGAGGAGATCTTTGCGCCGGTCATGAAATACAACAGCCGCTTTTTCGACAACCTCTATGTCGGCACGGCCAGCGGCATCTTCTATCAGTATACGGACAACAACGTGTTCCGTGAAAACTATGTGGTGACAAGGCGGCACTGGTATCTCAATTCGATCACCTCGCCCGACAGGATTATGTGGAAGGAAACGGAGATCGATTCCTACGGCAGACCGTGCATCACAGCGTCGATGGCGGTGGAAAACCCCGACGGAAAGGTCGTTGCCGTGGTGGCGGCCGACGTCAATTTTGATCAGATGATGTCCAACGTGATCGGCAGCGGACTGGGCGAAACCGGCACGACCTTTGTACTCGGCGAAACACGCAATCTCGTTGCCTACAGCGATTTTATGAAGGACGTGGAAACGCACGGCGGGCTGTATAACGCCTTTGCAGACCACTTCAACGATCCGCGCAGCGTGCTGAAAAAGATCGACGCGTGCGCGTTCGGCAACGGCGAGGCGTTTCACGCGACGCTGGACGGCAGAGAGATCTACATGACCGCCCGCGAGATCCCGTCCAACGGCTGGCTGCTTTGTACCGCAATCAACGCCGAGGAGATCACAGAGCCGATCCGGAAGATCACCGCGCAGTCCGACCGGACCTTTGCCGCTACGCAGGCGAAGCTGTCGGAGGAATTTACAAAACTGATTATCGGATCGACCGTCTCCATCGTGCTGCTCGCGCTGATCGCCGCCGCGCTTGCCTATCTCATTTCGCGCACCATCTCGAAGCCCATCATCAAGCTGACCGACACCGTGAAAAACACCGGCGAAGGCGATTTTGACAAAAAGTCCGACATCAACAGCCGCGACGAGATCGGCGACCTCGCCCGGGGCTTTAACAAGATGCAGGACAATCTGAAGCTCTATACGGAAAATCTCCGGACCGTCACCGCCGAAAAGGAACGCATCGGCGCCGAGCTGAACGTGGCCACGCAGATCCAGGCGGATATGCTGCCGCGGATCTTCCCGCCGTTTCCGCAAAAGAAGGAGATCGACCTGTTCGCTTCCATGACCCCGGCCAAAGAAGTCGGCGGCGACTTCTATGATTTCTTCCTGGTCGACGACAGCCATCTCGCGCTCGTGATCGCGGACGTGTCCGGCAAGGGCGTGCCGGCGGCGCTGTTTATGGTAAT
The DNA here is from genome assembly GCA_902761265.1 of Oscillospiraceae bacterium. Taxonomy (GTDB): domain Bacteria; phylum Bacillota; class Clostridia; order Oscillospirales; family Acutalibacteraceae; genus UBA6857. The sequence continues at coordinate 4,326 of CACWJV010000152.1, forward strand.
CTCCAAAACGCTGATCAAAAACCGCGCCATGCAGGGCGGTACCCCGGCCGAGATTTTGCACGATGTCAACAACCAGCTTTGCGAAGGGAACGAAGCGGATATGTTTGTCACTTGCTGGCTGGGGATCCTCGATCTTGCCACCGGTGTTGTCACAGCCGCGAGCGCCGGCCACGAATTTCCGGCAGTCTGCGGCTCCGACAGGCGTTTTTCGCTGCTGCAGGACAAACACGGCTTTGTGCTCGCCGGGATGGAGGGCGCACGCTATCGCGACTATGAGATCCAGCTGAAAAAGGGCGGCAGCCTCTTCGTCTATACCGACGGTGTGCCGGAGGCGACAAACGCGGCCGAGGAGATGTTCGGTCCGGACCGGATGCTGCAAGCGCTGAACCGCTGCCCCGACCGTCAGCCCAAGGTGTTTTTGCGCGAAGTCGGCGCGGATGTTGAAGCCTTTACGGGCGAAGCGCCGCAGTTTGACGACGTGACCATGGTCGGTCTGACGTGGTACGGAGGCGATTCCGAAGCGTCGCCGGTGTAATCTGCATTGGCTTGTATTTGAAGAAAACAGTAACCTGCCGCAAAGGTTTGGTTCCAGCCGTTTCGGCGCCGCGAAAAGCGGCGCCTTTTTTTGTTTCTTTCCGGGAAAAGACTGGCTTTCGGCGCTGCCGTGTGCGGGAATGAAACTAAAATCAGCACCGAACCGGCTTTTGCCGTTGCACAGCAAACAACAGGCAGATCACAGCGGACACGCGGGCGTGCTTTTGCGCGGCGGGGTGCCTTTTTGCATACCGCCGGCGCGAAAAACGCGGGCGTTATAATGATTTTTAATTATGCTTCCGTTGACAAACCGCCGCCGGGGATTCTATAATAAAGAAAAAGCGAAGGCGGCGATGCTGATGAAAAAAGCGGTCTTTCTTGTTTTATGTCTGCTGATGGTGTTCTGCTGCGCGGTGCCGGCTTTCGGCGCCCCGGGACAAACGGCGTTTACAACGGCTGCGCAGCTCATGGATTACGTGATGGTCAGCAAAAGCTATACCACGCCCGTGCGCATTGTGCCGGCCGAGCTGACCGTTGACGGCGAGACGCGCGACGTCTATCTGGTGGCGCTGCTTGGGATGAAAGATGTGAAAGGACAGGTCAATTCTTCGCGCGGCGGCGGCACCGACGCCTACCGGGCGCTGGTGATCCGGTGCTCAAGGAAACGTATGAAATCGTCAACGTTTTGTGCGGCGGCTCGCCGCTGATGGACATCGACGCCGAACCGGAGGGTACGCTGCACCGGCTGTGCGACGTGCTCGATCTGATCCCCTATATCCGCTCCACATCCATCTGCGCCTTTGTGCGCCAGATCCGCACGGCGCACCGGGAAAGCGGCGGCTACTTTTTGAACCCCGACGGCGCCCACAATCTGTCCTATGCCCGCGACGATGTTTGGGGCAGCTATGACGTGTTTGGCCAAAAAGGCGGCACGGCGTCGATCCGCTTTGACGCCGCAAAGGTGCAGTCGTTTGGCGACGCCGCGTAACGCGGTTTGATCGAGATAATGTTTAAAGGAGGTTATCCTATGAAAAAAAGAATCCTTGCTGTTTTATTGAGCGCCGTGCTGCTGCTCGGGCTCGCCGGTACCGCGGCTGCGGCCGAGCGTCCGTTTTATCTGGTGCTCGGTGATTCCATCGCCTTCGGTTCGGGGCTGTCCAATCCGCGGGAAGCGGTCTACGGCAAAGTGGTGGCCGACACCAACGGCTACGACTACGCGAACTACGCTGTACCCGGCCACACGACGGCGAATCTGCTCAAACGGATGGAAAACGAAGCCGTCCGCGACGCAATCGCACGCGCCGATATCATCAGCATCTCCATCGGCGGCAACAACTTTTTGCTCGGCAATCTCAACGCGCTGCTGTTTGACGGCATCGTGAAGCAGGACTATCAAAAGCTCGACGCAATCGCGGCCGGCTTTTATGACGATCTCGACACGATCGTGACCACTATCCGCGCCCAAAACGCAACCGCCGCCATTGTGCTGCAGACGCTTTACAATCCGCAGACCGGCTACATCGGCGACGTCTATCAGCAGGGCGCCGACCGGCTCAACAAAGCGCTGCGCGCCTTTGACGCGGCGCACCCGGGTGCGATTCTGATCGCGGACGTCGGCGCGGCGCTGACCGACAGTGACCGTGACTTTGCCGAAGACCGTATCCATCCGAGCGCAGCCGGCAACGAAAAGATCGCCCGTGTGGTTCTCCAGACGCTCAAGGACAACGCCCTTGGCGATGGCACCGAGCCGGTGATTCAAACCGCGGGCAAGGACGCGCACGGGATGGGCATCTTCACGGTGTTTGTCAATCTCTACGGCAATTTCTTCCACATCCTCGCAGAGATCCGCGGCTTCTTTGCGCGGTTTATCAAAATCTGACCTGCGATCCCGCCGGACTCCCGGCGGGCCTTTTTTCTTTTTTGCCGCCGGGCGGCGGCGCGGCTTGCAAAAAGAAGAAAACCGCAGTATAATGGAACAGAAAAAAGAGGACGGAGGTGCAAAGGATGCACAACGGGAAACGGCCCGACCCGAACGAGATCCATCCGGTCGCGGGGTATGACAACGAGATCTATGTGAAACCGACGGTGTACAATCCCAATATTCAGGTCGGCGACTTCACCTATATCGCGGATGCGGACTTTGAAAGCCATGTGACGCATTTGTATCCGTGGAGCCGCGACAAACTCATCATCGGAAAGTTTTGCCAGATTGCGGCAGGCGTGGAATTTGTGATGAACGACGCCAACCATCAGATGAACGCGGTATCCACTTTTCCGTTTTATACCCTTTCGGGCTGGGACATGGCGCCGCCCGCAGCAGCGGATATGCCGTTTAAGGGCGACACTGTGATCGGCAACGACGTTTGGATCGGACAAAACGCCGTGATTCTGCCCGGGGTGCACATTGGCGACGGCGCGATTATCGGTGCAAACAGTGTTGTGGGCAGCAACATTTCGCCGTATGCCGTCGCTGTCGGAAATCCGGCAAAAGAAAAACGCCGGCGCTTTGACAACGAACTGATATCTCTGCTGCTTCGGTTCCGCTGGTGGGACAAATCCGTGGACGAAATCAACGCGCTGATTCCGCTGCTGACGAGCGGCGATCTGGAACAGGTGCGTGCGGCATTGAAAAGCCGGCTGGGCTGACGTGCGTTCCGGCCGGCAAAACGGAACCCGCTGACGATTGATTGTCCGGTATAAAACAAAAGACGGCATCCAGCCGTCTTTTGCTTTTCTATCATTCAGTGTTGCCGCACAAGGATCTCGGCAGAACAGGGTATGACCGGGTTTTCTTTGATAATCTCGCCGATTTCGTCCGCCGTGATGCGGCCGCTTTTCGGGTTTTTCACCGAGTCGATGCCGCCGCGAGTTTCGGCGGTCACGTCGGAATATTCGAACGCAAGATCGCAGTCGATCATTTCGCAGTCAACAAGGCGCAGATTGTCGCAGTAGCACAGCGGCTGCGTGCCGATGATCTTGCAGCGGATGAGCGTCAGGTTTTCGGCGTACCAGCCGAGGTATTCGCCTTTCAGCACGCTGTCGGTGACGGTGACGTTTTTGCTGTGCCAAAACGCGTC
>CACWJV010000153.1 GCA_902761265.1 Oscillospiraceae bacterium
TGAAAAAGCGGGCGATCTAATGGACCCGCCACGCCAATGGCCGGCAATTGTTCGTTGCTTTCGCAACGAACAACAAAGGTTGATTGAGAGAAAAACGGCTGTCTTGGTTGAAGGCTGCCGGCTGTTTCGCGGGCTGATGGCCGTGGACAGCAGAGCGAAAAAGCGGGCGATCTAACGGGAGGAAAAGTTGTCAGCGGCTGTCGCCGCTGACAACGAGGTTGATATGAAAGAAAAACGGCTGTCTTGGTTGAAGACTGGCGGTTGTTTTGCGGGTCGAAATGCTGCGGCCGGCACAACAGAAAGGCGGTGAGACCAGAAAGAGTGTGGAGTATGACCCGATAAGCGCTCTTGGCAAAACGCACAAAAAACGTGTCCTAATTTTTGCAAACCAGTTAACGCCTTATTAACAATTAGCCCGCAGCGCTGTATTATAATAAATTAGTACGGCTTTGTGCCGAATCTTGTCAAACAGGAGTGACCGTTGCAATGAAAAAGACAGTATTTCTGACCGGCTCGTCCGGCAACATGGGCTTTGCCGCCTTCCAAGAGCTGTATGCCCGGCGTCACATGTACCATATCGTGCTGCTCAACCGCGACAGCAAAAAGAACCGCGAAAAGTTTAAGGACTATGTCGGCGATCCGAACGTCACCTTGTACTGGGGCGATCTGACCGTCTATGAAGACGTGCTCGCCTGCGTCACCGGCGCGGACTATGTGCTGCACGTCGGCGGTCTGGTGTCTCCGGCGGCGGACTATTTCCCGAAGCGCACCCTGTTTACCAATGTGACCGCCATGAGAAATATCGTGGACGCCGTCAAAGCACAGGAGGATCCCGACAGCGTCAAGGTTGTCTATATCGGCACTGTGGCCGAAACCGGCGACCGCAACGCACCGGTTCACTGGGGCCGTTGCGGCGACCCGATCCAGGTCAGCGTCTACGACCATTACGCCATCAGCAAGGTCAACGCGGAGCGCATCCTCGCTGATTCCGGCCTTCGCTACTGGGTGTCCATGCGCCAGACGGGTATCCTGTATGCCAATATCATCTACAACATGGAGCCGATCATGTACCATGTGCCGATCAACGGTATGCTCGAATGGGCGACCGTAGAGGACTCCGGTCGTCTGTGCGCCAAGGTTTGCAACGAGCGTGTGCCCGAATCCTTCTGGCGCCGGTTCTACAACATCTCCTCCGGCCACGACTACCGTTTGACCAACTACGAGTTCGAAGAATACCTGCTCAACGCCATCGGCATGCGCGGCAAGGATGTGGTCAAAAAGCTGTTTGACCCGCAGTGGTTCACCTTGCAAAACTTCCACGGCCAGTGGTACACCGACGCGGACGAGCTTGAAGAAATCCTCCATTTCCGCGCGAACATTCCCGTAAAGGAATACTTCAAAGCCATCGCCAAAAAAGCGCCGTTCTACTATAAGCTTTCCGGTCTCGCGCCGCTGAGCCTTGTCAAAAAATATATGATGCGCCCGATCGCGAACACCTCGCTGTACGGCACACAGTCGTGGATCGACAACGGGATCCGCGAACGCATCACGGCCTATTACGGCTCGATCGAAGCGTATAACAATATCGGCACCTGGAAGGATTTCAAGGTCGTCATCCCCGACAAGGAGAATCCGGAAAATCTGCTTGACCACGGCTACGACGAAACGAAGCCGTTTGACAAACTGACGCTGGCCGATCTCAAAAAAGCGGCGGCCTTCCGCGGCGGCGAATGCCTCGAAAAGAAACTGCCGAAAGACGTCTACACGCCCATCAAATGGAAATGCGCCTGCGGCCACGAATTCGAGATGTCGCAAAATCTGGTGCTCAAGGGCGGCCACTGGTGTCCGGAATGCTTGCCGATGCCGTGGAACTACGACGCAGAAGCCAAGGTCAACCCGTTCTTTGCGCAGGTTTGGTATGCCCATCACAGCAAGGACGAGAACAACGTCTATGACGAAAACATCTATTTCGGCTACAAAGAATGATCTTTTTCCGTGTGCAGCCAATTTCGGCTGCACATTTTTCTTTTTTGCAACAACTATGCCACAATCTGGTTGTACAATAACACTGTAAATCCCCTTTGGAAAGGAAAGACCCGTTATGAAAAAAATCGTGAAATCCATGCTTGCGTGTTTCGCGCTGTGCCTTGTCGGATTTGTGCTGTTTGCGCTTCCGTCGTTTGCCGTGCCCGCTGCGCCCGGCAGCCCGTTTACCGGCAGCGAAGCGCTTTGCCGCTCCCACGCGAGCAAAACGCTTGTCACACTCGACAGTATCCCCGCCAACACGCAAAACGCCAGCCGTAAAATTCCAAAACCGGGCAAGACCGCCAAAAATATCCCGCTGCTTACGCTCGTGATCGGTTTTAAAGACACACCTTATCAGGACGGCTACAACTGGGCGGACGAGATTTTTAACCAAAGCGAATCCCTGCGCGCCTATTACAGCGACATGTCGTTCGGCAAATTCACCTTTGAGCCGGTCGTCGAAAGCTGCGCTTACGGCAAAGACGGCAACACCAACAAATATGACAAAGCCAACGACGGCGTCATCCATGTGAAGCTTTCGCGCAAGCACGATAACTGGACCGGCATCGGTCTGACGGGGCTCGGCGTTGCCGCCCGCGATTTGTCGATGGCGCAATCGATTGCCGAAGCAATTATCAAAGCGAGTGCATTTATTGATTTCAAACAGTACGACGCCGATAAAGACGGCAAGATCGCGCCCAACGAGATGGCGCTCGCGCTGGTGTTTGCCGGCTATGAAGCCGCCGCAATCGACACAGACGGCTTTGCCCAGGGTGTGGAAAAATACCTTTGGGCCCATGCCTGGACGCTGGAGGAAATGATTGAGGAATACGGCTGGAAGAGCCGCATCTTCAGCATCCCGACGCCGTCCGGCGTTGCTGTGTCGTCCTATATCGCCATAGCGGAACAGATGAGCGAGGGCGAGCAGGAACCGATCAGCGTTTTGGCGCACGAGCTCGGCCACTACCTCGGTTTACCCGATCTGTATAACACCCAAGTGAAACCCAGCGGGGATTGGAAAGACTACGACGTCACCTACGCCAGCGTGATGTCCGGCGGCTCGTGGGGTGAAAAGCCCGACGGCGGCTATATCCCGTATTCGATGGACGTCTGGAGCCGCTATGTGCTCGGCTGGGTGGAGCCTGTTACGGCAACGAAGAGCGGCACCTACAATTTGGTGAGCCAAACCTACAACGGCAATCAAGACTTCGCCGCGCTGCGTATTGATACCCAAAACGACAACGAGTATTATTTGCTCGAAAACCGCCAACATCAAAAGTGGGACGCCGGCATTGCAAAGAGCTACGAAGGGGCGTCGCTGACCTCCGGTATTATCCTTTGGCACGTGGATATGGGTGTGTTTGACAAATACTTTGACGAAAACGCGGTCAACAACGGCGACCACCGTCCGGCGGTCATGCCGCTTTATCCGGAATCGAACAACGAAAAAGATACGACCTTTACCGGCGCTTGCAAGAATATCTATGTTTTCAATCCGTTTTATGATTCCGTGATCTGGAACAGCAAATACAAAACGGCCGGCTCCATGCTGAATCTGCCGATGTACGGCCGGGACGGCAAAGGCGACGATCGCGCCGCCCGTCAGGGAACCGGTATCCAGGTGCAGTTTTTGAACAAAACCGCACACGAGATGCAAATCAAGCTGGATACCAGCAAAAAAGTGCATTTCCACAAATGGGAGCAAACCGGGACGTTGAAACAGCCGAGCTGCACCGCGGAAGGCAGCGGCACGTTTACCTGCAGCGAATGCAAGCAGACAAAGACCGACTCCATCCCGGCGCTCGGCCACGACGTTGGCGACGGCGGCGTATGCAGCCGCTGCGGCAAAGCGTTTTGTCCGTATTGCCACGGGGAGCACACCGGCTTTTTCGGCAATATTGTCGCATTCTTCCACCGCATCATTTACCGCCTGACCCATCTGTTTTCGAGATGATCCCCAAAAGCTGCCGCATCATGCGGCGGCTTTTTTCAATGGCGAGTGGTTCGCGGTTAGCGGCAGGGGCGGCCATCGGCCGCCCGCTTTTCAGTTTTATCGCAGCGGCTGCGGCTAAGCTCCACCGCCTTTCTGTTGTGCCGGCCACGGCTGTATCTCCGCATTCTGTTGTCCGGCACTGAGCCTAGACGGCCGTTTTTCTTTCTGTTTCAACCTCGTTGTCAGCGGCGGCAGCCGCTGACAACTTTTCCTTCCGATAGGTTTGCCGCCTTTCTGTTGTGCCGGCCACGGCCGTATCTCCGCATTCTGTTGTCCGGCACTGAGCCTAGACAGCCGTTTTTCTTTCTTTCTCGAAAGAAAGAAAAACGGCCGTCTTGGTTGAAGGCCGGCGGCCGTTTCGCGGGCTGATGGCTGTGGACAGCAGAGCGAAAAAGCGGTAGTGCTTGAGGGCGCGCGGATTGGCAGTGTGCGCCGCCGCTTGCATTTTGCGCCGGGATGTGATACCATGGTATTGGAATCCGTATACCGAAAGGAGACTTCCCTATGCCGCTGTATCTGATCCGTCAGGACCTGACGACGATGGACTGCGACGCCATCGTCAATCCGAGCAATCCGCATCTGCAGCCGGGCGGCGGACTCGACGCCGCTGTCCACAAAGCGGCCGGCCCGTCGCTGCGCAAAGCCTGCCGCGACGCTGCGCCGTGCCCGGTGGGACAATCGCGGGTAACGCCGGCGTTTCGGCTGCCGTGCCGGTGGGTGATCCATACCGCGGCGCCGGTGTGGCGCGGCGGGTTGTTTGGCGAAAAAAAGCTGCTTGCGGCGTGCTATCAAAGCTGCGTTGCGGCGGCAACGGAAAAAGACTGCCGGACGCTCGCGGTGCCGCTGCTCGGCGCCGGGCGCAACGGCATCCCGACGGAAAAGGTGCTCTCGCTCGCGCTCGAAACGCTGGAGGCGTGCCTTTCCGACACAGATATGACCGTCTTTCTTGTGGTGTATGACAAAAAAGCCTTCACGTTGTCGAAGGGTTTGCACCGCGACGTGCAAAGTTATATCGACGACAACTATGTGATCGAACACCGGCCAAAACGCAGGGCGGGTATGACGCGGCGGTTTTCCGACTGGGCGGCGCGCAACTTTTACGAAGATACCCTTGACGACGCGCAAATGCTGTCTGCGGAGGAAGCCGAAGAACCGGACGTGCCGGAATTGTCCGTCTTTGATGAAGACGCGGCGGCGTCCGCGCCGCTTTCGCGGAGTACGGCATCGTTTGCACCAATCGCGTCCGCTGCCGCCCCGATGCGCGGTATGGCTGCGCCGCAGGCGGAGCTGGACTTTTTGCTGCAGCTCGACGAGCCGTTTCCGGTCAAGCTGATGAAGCTGATCGACCGCCGGGGGATGGCCGACGTGGCGTGCTATAAAAAGGCGAACG
>CACWJV010000154.1 GCA_902761265.1 Oscillospiraceae bacterium
GCTGAGCACGGCGTGCTATCTGATGGGCGAAGACGCGAGCAAGCCCTTGCTCGAAGCGAACGACGCCGCGGCCGTATTCGTCAAAACGGACGGCACGGTTTCCGTCTTCGGCGACGTGGATTTTACCGCCGATGAAAGCTAAAAAGACCTTTTTCCGCTGGGGCGACGGTGTGATCTATTTCGTCCTCGTTACCCTGTGCGCGGTGCTGTTTTTGCTGCCGGTGCTGCAACGGAACCGCGCGCTCACCGCAGTGATCACCGTGGGCGGCGAAACGGTGGAAACGATTGATCTTGCCGCGGTGGATTCGCCCTATACCGTGCAGTACGCCGGGTGTACCATCCATGTGGAAAACGGCGCGATCGGCTTCAGCCACGCCGACTGTCCCGACCGGCTGTGTGTCAAAACCGGGATGCTGCGAACGCCCGGCAGCGCGGCGGCCTGTGTGCCCAACCGTGTGGTCGTTTCGCTGATTGCGAAACAAAAAGCGTTTGACGGGGTGGCCTACTGATGAAACGAACCGCTGCGGAAAAAATCGCCCTGCTGGGCGTGTTCGGCGCGCTGGCGCTGGTTCTCGCGTTTTTGGAAAATACGCTGCTGCCCGACGTGCCGCTGCTGCCGCCGGGCGCGAAGATTGGTCTGTCCAACGTCGTCACCGTCCTGTGCGGCGCGCTGTTCGGCGGCGCCGCCGCGTGGTATATCACCGCCCTCAAGGCGCTGTTTGCGGTTTTGACCCGGGGCGCGACGGCGGGGCTGATGAGCTTTGCCGGCGGTGTGCTGAGCACATTGGCGCTTTGTCTGCTGCTCAAAAAGACAGAAAAAACCGTGTCGTACCTCGGCGTCGGGGTATTGTGCGCGGCGGCGCACAATCTCGGCCAGCTTCTGATGTCGATGGCGCTCACCGGCAGTTTTGCGCTTTGGCACTACGGAAAATACCTGCTGCTGTTTGCGCTGCTTTCCGGCACGCTCACAGGCCTTGTGCTGTGTGTGCTGCTGCCGCGGCTCAAACGAACGGCGAGGTTTTCACATATCTTTGCAAATAATCAAAATGCTGAACAAGAGAATTGGAGATGAAAGCATGAGTAAATTGGTTGACGGCGTGCTCACCGCGGTGGGTCACGGCCGCGGCGGCGTGGCGGTTGCCCACAACAAAAACACCGCCGAGCTGCCCGTGGAGCGCATGCCGATCCCCGAACGGGTGGTGCTGCCGATGCAGCAGCACATCGGCGCACCCTGTGTGCCCACCGTCAAGGTGGGCGACAAGGTGGCGGTCGGACAGGTGATCGGCGACACGGACAAATTTGTCAGCGCGCCCATCCACGCCACGATTTCCGGCACTGTGAAGGCTGTCGGCGACGTCAAGCTCGCCAACGGTCTGATCACCAAGGGCGTGACGATCGAATCCGACGGGGAAATGCGGATGTTTGAAGGGTTGGAACCGCCGAAGGTGACGAACAAACAGGAACTGTTTGCCGCGGTACGTGCGTCCGGCCTTGTGGGTCTTGGCGGCGCAGGCTTCCCGACCCACGTCAAGCTCAACACACCGCCCGACAAGCCGATCGACACGCTCGTGATCAACGCTGCGGAGTGCGAGCCGTATATCACGGTAGACTACCGCGAGTGCATTGAAAACAGCAAAAACATCATGGACGGCGTCTATACACTCAAGGAGCTGCTCGGGATCAAAAACGTCATCATCGCCATTGAGGACAACAAGCCCAAGGCGTTCAAGAACCTCAAGGCCATCGCCGACCTCGACAACGACCGCGGCGACGAGGTGAAACTGATGGTGCTCAAATCCCGCTATCCGCAGGGCGCGGAAAAGATGATGGTGCTCTCCGCCACGGGCCGGCGTGTCCCGCCCGGCAAACTGCCGGCGGACGTGGGCTGCATCGTGATGAACGTCGGCTCGGCCGCGTTTGTGGCGCGCTATCTTGCAACCGGCAAGCCGCTCATCAGCCGCTCCATCACCGTGGACGGCTCCGCCATCGCCACGCCGAAAAATCTGCGCGTCCCGATCGGCACCAATATCCAGGACATTATCGATTATTGCGGCGGGTTCAAGGAAGAGCCGCGCAAGATCATTTCCGGCGGCCCGATGATGGGCATCGCGATTTGCGACACCAACGCGCCGATTTGCAAGCAGAACAACGCCATTCTCGCATTTGCCGACCGCAAGGGGACTGTCAAGCGCGAGCGCGCCTGCATCCGCTGCGGCCGCTGCGTGGAGGTCTGCCCGATGAGCCTGATGCCGACATTGATCGAGCGCCAGGCGCGGATCCGCGACGCCGAAGGGCTCGCCCGCAGCCACACGATGGTCTGCATGGAGTGCGGCTCGTGCGCCTATGCGTGTCCGTCCGGCCGTCCGCTGGTGCAGTATATGCGCCTTGCAAAACAGGTGCTTCGAGAGGAGGGTGCGAAATAATGGCAAAACGACTGACTGTTTCCGCGTCGCCGCACGTGCGGTCGCATGAGACCACCACCGGAATCATGCTCGACGTGATCTTGTCGCTGGTGCCGGCGCTTGTGATGAGCGCGGTCTATTTCGGCACCCGTGCGCTGGCTTTGGCGGCGGTTTGCGTCGGCACGGCGGTGCTCAGCGAATATCTTGCACGCAAAATTATGAAACGCGACAACACGCTCGGCGATCTGAGCGCCGTTGTCACCGGTCTGATTCTCGCGTTCAATCTGCCCGCCACGCTGCCGCTGTGGATGGCGGCGATCGGCTCTGTGATCGCCATCGTCATTGTCAAGCAGATGTTCGGCGGTATCGGCCAGAACTTTGTCAACCCCGCCATCACGGCGCGCATCATCCTGATGATGTCGTTCCCGTCGGCGATGGCAAAATGGATTGTGCCGTTTTCCTCCGCCTGGTCGCCCGACGCGGTGACCGCGGCAACGCCGATGGCGATCCTCAACGGCACAACCGACCTTGCCGCGGCAGAGGGGCTGCCCTCGCTGACGCAGATGCTGATCGGCTACCACGGCGGCTCCATGGGCGAGGTTTGTTCCGTTGCGCTGCTTGCCGGCGCGTGCTATCTGCTGCTGCGCCGCGTGATCTCGCCGGCGATTCCGGTGTCGTTTATCGGCACAGTCGCCGTGATTATGCTCATCGCGGGCAAGGGCAACTGGCAGTTTATGGTGTATGAGCTGCTCGGCGGCGGTCTGATCCTCGGCGCGTTCTTTATGGCGACCGATTATTCCACATCGCCGATCAACCGCAAGGGACGCATCATCTTCGGTATCGGCTGCGGTCTGATCACGTCGGTGATCCGTTTGTTCGGCTCGCTCCCCGAAGGCGTTTCGTTCTCTATCATTCTGATGAACATTCTTGTGCCGCACATCGAGCGTCTGACGACGCCCAAGCCGTTCGGCTATGAGAAACCGGAAAAGAAGAAAGAGGAGGCGGCAAAGGTATGAAAAAGATGAACGCAAAAGATATTTTGCTGCCCACGCTCGCGCTCTTTCTGATCTGTCTGATCGCGACGGTGCTTTTGGCGCTGACCAACGAAGCGACCGCGGCAAAGATTGACGAAAACGCGGCCGAGACGGCCATCGCCTCGCGTGCCGAAGTGCTTGCCGAAGTGGACGGCGTCAAGGTTGCGTCCTACAGCGACGACAAAACAGAGGCGAACACCGGTCTTGTCTATAACGAAGGTCTTGACGAAAACGGCAACGTGGTCGGCTATATCTTCACCTCGAGCGCCAAAGGCTACGGCGGCGACGTCAAGGTGATGACCGGCTATGACCTTTCGGGGACGATCGTGGGCTTTACGATCCTCGACTGCTCCAATGAAACCCCGGGTCTTGGCCAAAACAGCAAAACGCCCGAATTCATGGGCCGGTTTATCGGCAAGAACGGTACGCTCGAAGTCAATAAGAATTCCAACGACGGCCAGAATATCCAGGCCATCACCGCGGCGACCATCACTTCGAAAGCGGTCGTCCAGGCGGTCAACGAAGCGACACAGGCGGTCAATGCCATGATCGGAGGTGCGGACAATGGCTGAGAAAAAATCGCTTTTTAAAGAGTTCAGTAAGGGCATCGTGATCGAAAACCCGGTGCTGCGGCTGGTGCTCGGCACCTGCCCGACCCTTGCCACCACCACGTCGGTGCGCTCCGCGCTCGGCATGGGGCTTGCGGCGTCGATTGTGCTCGTTTGCTCCAATATCGTCATTTCCGCGCTGCGCAAGGTGATCCCCTCCAAGGTGCGTATCCCGGCGTATATCGTGGTGATTGCGGCGTTTGTGACAATTGTGCAGATGCTGGTCAAGGCGTTTACGCCGGAGCTGGACGAACAGCTCGGCGTGTATCTGCCGCTGATCGTCGTCAACTGCATCATTCTCGGCCGTGCCGAAGCGTTTGCCGGCAAAAATCCCGTGCTCGCGAGTGCAGTGGACGGTCTCGGTATGGGCGTCGGCTTTACGGCTGCGCTGTTTCTGATGGGTACGGTGCGCGAAGTTTTGGGCGCCGGCTCGTTCCTTGGCATGAGCATCCCCGTGCTGTCGCAAAACCCGATGCTGATCTTCATCCTGCCGCCGGGCGGCTTCTTCGTGTTTGGCATGCTGATGGCGTGCGTCAACCGGCTGGCCGAACACCGCGGCAAACCGCGTGCCGAACTGCGCGGGTGCGAAGCGTGTCCGATGGCGGCAACGTGCAAACTCCACAGCGAAGAAACGCCTGCCGAACCGCAGGAGAAGGAGGCGACGGCATAATGGAAATGACCAAAGGCTTAGTCGCGATTCTGCTCACGGCGATCCTGACGCAGAACTTCGTGCTCTCCAAATTCCTCGGCATCTGTCCGTTTTTGGGCGTGTCGAAAAAGCTCAATACCGCGGTCGGTATGAGCGCGGCGGTCATCTTTGTCATGGCGCTGTCCACGGCGGTGACCTATCCGATCAATCTCTTTCTCGAAAGCAAGGATCTTGCCTATCTGCAGACGATCGTGTTCATCCTCGTGATCGCGGCGCTCGTGCAGCTTGTGGAGATCATCCTCAAAAAATACATCCCGGCGCTCTACAGCGCATTGGGCATCTATCTGCCGCTGATCACGACCAACTGCGCCGTTTTGGGCGTTGTGATCCTCAACGTGGACAACGGCTACGGCTTCGCCCAGTCGATGTTCAACTCGGTCGGCGCGGGCCTCGGCTTCATGCTTGCCATGGTCATGTTCGCCGGCGTGCGCGAGCGTATGGAATCCTGTGACATCCCGAAGTTCATGCGCGGGCTGCCCATCACGCTGGTGGCGGCGTCGCTGGTTTCCGTTTCGTTCCTGGGCTTTACCGGGATCGTGGAAAACATTTTCGGTTAAGGAGGGCGAAGCGATATGACACAGATTCTCATTCCCGTCGTCCTTGTGGCGGCCATCGGTCTGATCGCGCGCGGGGCTGGGCCTTGCGGTGGCGTCGATCGTCTTTGCCGTGCCGAAGGACGAAAAGGCGGAGGCCGTGCGCGAAGTGCTGCCCGGCGCCAACTGCGGCGCCTGCGGCTATTCCGGCTGCGACGGCTATGCCGCGGCGCTTTCCAAGGGCGAAACCACGGAATGCAACAAATGTACCCCGGGCGGCAACGACGTTGCCAAACAGGTGGCGGCCATCATGGGGATGGAAGCCGGCAATATCACCCCGCAGGTGGCGGCGGTCATGTGCTGCGGCAACGCCCAGAATGTGGAGGAAAAGCTCGACTACAGCGGCGTGCGCTCGTGCAAGATTGCAACCCAGCTTTTCGGCGGCCCCAAAACGTGCGTCCACGGCTGCATCGGTTTCGGCGACTGCGTGCGCGTGTGCCCGTATGAAGCGATCTTCATCTGCGACGGCGTGGCGCGCATCAACCCCGACAAATGCCGCGCGTGCAAGCTGTGCATCAACACCTGTCCGCGCCATCTGATCGACCTGTTTCCGCTCGACACCGTCAAGGCGGCGGTGCTTTGCGTCAACCACGACAAGGGCGCACAGACGCGCAAACAGTGCAAGGCCGGATGCATCGGCTGCATGAAGTGCGTGAAGGCCTGCGAACACGGGGCGGTCACGGTAGAAAACTTTTGCGCGAAGGTGGACTACGACAAATGCGTCGGCTGCGGCAAATGCCACGAGGTTTGCCCGATCGGCTGCATTGATCTGTATGAAATCAAGAAGCACTTTTAAAAAAGAACCGGCTGCGGCCGGTTTTTTTTTAGGGCCAAGGGACAAGCGACAAGGCATCAGTCAACAAGTTGTCAGTCGTCAGTTATCAGTTATCAGTCAATAGCAATTATCGACTTCAATTTCCGATCCCCGGTTCCTGATCGCTGGTCGCTGGTCGCTGGTTCCTCAATCCCTTTTTTCCTTCCAAAACCTCTTGCAATTTGCAAAGATCTGTGCTACACTAATACTGTATCATTCTGTGCGGATTTCCGCACATATTCAGGAGGCTATCCGGTATGAAACAGACAAGACGTATTCTCGGTATTCTGCTTTCTCTGCTGCTGGTGCTCGGCACGGTTTCCGTGGGTATGGGCGCCCTTGCCGCGGACGAGACGGTGCTGTTCGGCACCTATCCGCAGTCGGAAGTGACCGACACTGCGCTGATGGGCAAGCTGGCCGACGTGTCCAAGCATTGGAAGAGCTACAACTACTATTCCGGCACCGGCAACTGGACCGACGGCAAAATGCAGCCGTCCGACTTTATGCGCTATGCCGACTTTGCCTATAACGGCAACGCCTACCGCGCTGTGCAGTTTACGAAATACCGCCCGTCCTATACCGGCGCACAGGCCAGCGCCACCGCGGGCAACGGCTCCGGTTACACGACGGAGTTCATCTACTATTTCAAGTATGAGCCCATCGAATGGGTCGTGCTCAGCAAAGGCAACGGCATTCTGATGAGCAAAAAGCTATTGGACGCGCAGGCGTATGAAAACGTCGTTACGAATTCCAAAAAGCTTTCCTATGCCAACAGCTCCATCCGCTCGTTTTTGACGAACGATTTCTACAACGTGGCGTTTTCCGAATCGCAAAAGATTGCGCTTGGAAGTCTGACGCCTTCGACGGCCGATTACAACGGCGCTTCGGGCACTGCTGTGACGGACAAGATCGCGCTGCTGACCTACAAGGAAGCAATCAAGGCGTCCGGCACCGTGCTGTATAATGCAACGGACTGCAAGTTCAGCACCTCCGCCAACTCCGACTACAACCGTGTGGCGAACACCTATACCGACTATGCCCGCTGCCAGGGCTTGAACATCTCCGGCAGCGCCACAGACTGGTGGCTGCTCACGCCGTCGGAATCCGCGGCCAAGGCCTGCTTTGTCGACACGGTCGGCGCCATCGGCCACACCGCCAGCGCCAACCTGACCAACAAGGGCGTGCGCCCGATCATCAAGCTTACGAACCGGACCGACAATACGGAATCCGCGATCGTGTTCTGCCGCCACAACGGCGGTACAACCGCGTTCCCGCAGGTGGACGCCACCTGCACCAAGCCCGGCCACGCGGCGTATACGATCTGCAATCTGTGCAGCGGCGTTGTGACCGGGAAATCGACGCTCATCCCCGCCAAGGGTCATGTGGACGAAAAGATGAGAAACGGCGACCGCGGCGCGGACGGCTGGTGCGACGTGTGCGGCGAAGA
>CACWJV010000155.1 GCA_902761265.1 Oscillospiraceae bacterium
GCTTCGTCAAACGATTGCTGCGCGGCCAGATAGCGCACAAAGCAGTCGACGATCGGCTGCAGCTTTTTGCGTTCTTTCATCAGCGCCGCGTAACAGGCGGGGTCGCTGACGACCGCCGGGTCGCAAAGCTGTTGCTCCACTTCGTCAAACCGCGCTTTGACGGCATTGAGTTTATCGATCATGGTTCCTCCTGCGGCCGTGTGATCTTGCGGATATTCTTTTCTGCTTTGGCACGCGGGATCATAATCTCGTGGCCGCAGCCGCGGCATTTGAGCTTGAAATCCATGCCGGAGCGCAAAACGTCAAATTCCGCCGCACCGCACGGATGCTTTTTCTTCATCGTCAGGATATCGCCGACCCGAACATCCACTTTTGACCGCCTCCTTTGTTGAAACTAATATCATATTATACCAGTATTCACCTGAAATATCAATGTTACGCCGCAAAAAAGAAGAAAATAAAACCCGCCTTTCCCGCATATATATGAAAGACGTATCATCACACTGCCCACGGGCAAAAGAAAGGAACCAGACAATGAAACAGTATTATCCCGAAACCTTTTTGATTTCCACCGAAGAAAACCGGCTGCTGCTCTCTTCCAAAGCGACGCTCAAGGATGCGTGGTACAACGGCAAAACGCTGGAAGCGCGTGCCGTGATGTGCGACAAGGACCACAATCTGCACGTCGATCTGGGCGCCATGCGCGGGCTTGTGGCGCGCGAGGAGGCGGCGATCGGCATCGAGGACGGCTCGGTGCGCGATATTGCGATCATCTCCCGGGTCAACAAACCCGTGGTTTGTAAGATTCTGGGCTTTGCGCCGGACGCAAACGGCGAGACGATCGCCCTGTTGAGTCGCCGCGCCGTGCAGGAGGAATGTATGCGCGAGTATGTGCGCCAACTGCTGCCCGGCGACGTGATCGACGCCGTGGTGACCCATATGGAGCCGTTCGGCGTGTTTTGCGATATCGGCTGCGGCATCAGTGCGCTGATGCCGATTGACGCAATTTCGGTTTCCCGCATCCCGCACCCGTCGGCCCGGTTTCGGCCCGGGCAGCGGATCAAAGCCGTCGTCCGCTCGCGTGACGTGCTGGATCGCGTGACGCTCAGCTACAAGGAGCTGCTCGGCACCTGGGCGGAAAACGCGGCGTTTTTCAAACCGGGCGAAACCGTGCCCGGCATCGTGCGCTCGGTGGAACGCTACGGGATTTTTGTGGAGCTGCGCGAAAATCTGGCCGGACTTGCGGAGTATGTGCCGGGTGTGGAGCCGGGCCAGCACGCGAGCGTTTATATCAAAAGCCTGATCCCGGAGCGCATGAAGATCAAGCTGATTATCGTCGATTCCTTTGACGCCGCCTATCCGGCTGCGCCGGCGCACTACTTTTTTACCGGCAGCCACATGGATCGCTGGGTCTATTCGCCCGACGTGTGTCCGAAGGTGATTGAGACCGATTTCCGGCAAATGGCGTGTGTATAAGTCCGTCAACCGTCGACAGCAAAAAAACGCTCTCTTCCGCGGAAGAAAGCGTTTTTGTTATTTCGTCAGCCGTTTCGTTTTACTGCCGGAAAGGCGGCTTTGTCCACGATTTTCGGGTAAAGATCTTTTGGAAAAACAGCATCACGCTGGCAAACAAGCGGCAGAGCTTTTGCAAAAACGACGGGCTGGCGGCCGTGGCCGGGTCGCTGCCGTCGGCGGGCAGAAGCGTGCCGTCCGCCTGCAAAGAATAGACGCGGTAGCAAAAATGAGACGCCTCGTCTTCAAACAGCAGCGCAACGTTGCCGTCCGCGAGCTGTGTCAGGCACGAATAGCCGAAAAAGCCCGTATTGACCGGCGTGGCGGCGATCCAACGGATGCGGCCGTCCTCTTCGATTACGCCGGTGCGCAAAACGCCGTCGGCGCGGCTTTGGACGCTGGAACCCATCGACCCGAGCACCACCGACTTGCCGTCGATGGTTTTGGTCGTATTGATAAACGACACCATACAGTTTTTGGTGCCGGAAAGATGATAGTCCGGCTTGGCTTTTGTCCAGCTTTGGCCGTTGTCGGCGCTGTCGCAAAAGGAGACAAAGTTGGAACCGTTGCGCGAAAACATGCGCAGTGTGCCGTCGGGGAGGGTGATGATCTGCGATTCGCTGGTCTTTTGCAAAATCAGTTGGCGCTTCACATCTTCTCCGCGCTGCCATGTGCGGCCGCCGTCATCGGAATAGACTGTCAGCGCGTGTTCGATTCCGGTTTCGTTGGAATAGACCGGGAAAATCAGCCGTTCGCCTTTGTCCGTTTTGACCGCGACGCCGCGACCCGGGCAAACGCCGAGAAACGCTTCGCTGTCCTTTTTTACCATCGGACTCAGCAGCGTCGGCGCGCTCCAGGTTTTGCCGCCGTCGTCGCTGTGGCGCAAACACAAAAACGGTGTGGGGAACACATGCAAATCGGCGTCGGCGTAAAAGACCGACTGCGCAATCTGTTTGCCGGTTTCTTTGTCCCCGTCGCCCTTTTGCGCCATCGTCAGCGCGACGCCGTTTTTGTAAAGCCGGTACTGCGTGTCCACGCTGTAGCCGGTGGGGCGGCCGTTTTGCAGCACAGGGGCGAAGCCGCCGTCAAACGGCGCGATGTAATAGCTGTAGTCGCTGCCGCCCTTTGGTGTGAGGGCGATATAAGATTTGCCGTCCACCGTCACGCAGCCGCTGCCTCTTTGCGCGTTGGGATAGCCGGTGCCGGACAAAAACAGATCCGACAGCAAAAACACGCGCCCGCTCTCGCTTTGCAGCAGGGCGGAATCGATATAGGCCGCGCTTTGTTTTGCGTCGGCGCCGTCGGCATAATCGTCGAGATGGTTCGGCACAGCGTATTGCCAGCCGCCGTAGCCGTCCGGTGAAACGGCGACGCCGGTCTCAAGATTTTGCGGCGCGTCCGTGCCGTGGTTCCAACGAAGATCCGCCGCGGCAACCACGGAGCCGTCGCGCAGCGTCAGCAGCGCCGGGATCCGGTATTCGCTGCAAAAAAGCGTCCCGCGTTCAAACGGGTTTTGCGGTGCGGCTGCCGCAAAAGCGCCGACGCCGCAAAAGACGAGCAGGGTCAAAGCGAAAAGAAGGGCAAGCATCTGTTTCATCGTGGGTCCTCCTTTGTCCGGTCAAGCAGCCGGCCGATTGCGTCCGCCAGCCGCTGTTCGGGGTTTTGAAAATGGCCGCCGGGGTTTCGTGTGAACGCGACCGGAACGCCGGCGTGTTCCAACAGTTGTTTGACCGTCAGCGTCGCGTTTTCCACCGCCGCCATGCGTGCATTCTTGGTCAGCTTTTCCCTGTCGCCGAGCGACAGATCCACGCGCTTCACCGCGGCGCAAAGGGGGTGCGCGTTCGCATAGGAAACAAAGTCGTCATACCACAGCGAGCCGGACGCCGATACGGCATAGGGAAACCGGTCGGTCTGATACAGCGCCCACAGCGTAAACAGCCCGGCGAGCGAATAGCCCGCAAGGGCGCGGTTCACACCCGAAAGGTCGAGCGATTGCTCCGTTTGGGGCACGATCTTTTGCGTCAGCGTTTCCAAAAACGCCTGCGCGTTGCCGGCAAACGGCGACGCTTTTTTTGTCAGCGCCGGGGCCGGCCAGGGTGAAAGATCCGCGTTCCAATCGAAGCCGCCGACAGCAGCCAGAATCGGCTTCGGCTCGTGCAAACACGCGAACACATGCGCGGCGTCTTCGTCGCCGGTGAGCAAATAGACGACGTTTTCAGTCGGATACGGCGGCGCAAAGACGCTGACCGGATACCCGGCGGCGGTCAGCCGCAGCGGCGATATGGGCGTTTGCAGCAGGTCGAGCTTCTTTTGCCGCGGCAGCTTTTTAATCGCAGCCTCGCGCTGCATGGCGCTGTGTTTGCTTTCGTGCACTTCATAATACGCGAGAACGACCGGACGGCGCGATTTGGTAAATTTGGCGCCGGTGCCGGCGTTGTGGGCGGACAGGCGTTTTTGCAGATCGTTTGTCCAGCCGCAATAGAGCGTTCCGTCGGCGCAGCGCAGGATATAGGTGTAGTTCATGGTGATTCTCCTTTGGCTTTATTATACACATTCCCGACTGAATGCGCAAGCCGTACAACAAAAAACGCCGCAGACCTTTGCGGCCTGCGGCAGAGTGTGACACTTACGGCTTGATCACGGTGCGCTTGACGTTTTTGCGCTTGTAGGACTTGTTTTTCTGAATCGGGTTTTTGATCAGGAAGTTGGAGAAGATCGTCCAGATGATGATCAAAATGAAGATGCCGAACACGGCGTAGAACCCGGCCGACAGCGTGGCGCTGGTGACGGAGACGATGGCTGTCGCGAGAGCGGCAAGCGCGTTGTCGCTGAGCAGGCTGACAAGCTCGGTCAAATTGACGTCGCCGGCGATAATCTTGGCAAACGCGCTGTTGGAAACGATGATGCAAGCGAGCGAGACGACCAGACCGGCTGCGCTGACGATGATGACTGTGATGCGCTTTTTCTTGCTGTTGGCCAGCGCGGCGAGCACGCCGACGGCCAGCATGACCAGCAGCATGATGCAAAACAGTACGGCAAACGCGATGATGTCGGACATAATCGGCGCGGCAACTTCCGTAAAGCTCTTTTCGGCGCTTTCGTTTGCGGGGCCGGAGATGATCATCTTGATGATTTCGAACGCGGAATACTCATAGGTCGTGTGGATGCCGTTGAACAGCGAGGACACGGCGTTGACCAGATTGTTGATCTGCTCGTCGGTGGAGCCGACCACGAAGGTGAACAGCTTGAGGAAGAAGCCGAGCACCACCGCGCCGACAGCCAAAATCGGGGTCGCGATGCGATATGCGAGTTTCATAAGAATGCTTCCTTTCGTTTTGATTTATTTCCAGGAGGAATTGAGTGCAACGGTACGGTTGAAAACCGGATGTTCCGGCGTGGAGGTGGTGTCCACACAGAAGTAGCCCTGCCGCATAAACTGGAAGGTGTCGCCCGGTTTTAAATCGGACAGCGCGCCCTCGAGCCGGCAGTTTTGCAGCACCACGAGAGAATCGGGGTTGAGGTTGTCTTTAAAGCTGCCCTTGGATTCGTCCGAGGGGTTTTCCGCGTTGAACAGCCGGTCATACAGCCGCGCTTCAAACGGGAAGGAATCCTTTTCGCTGACCCAGTGCAGCGTTCCCTTGACCTTGCGGCCGTCGGGCGAATTGCCGCCCTTGCTCGCCGGATCATAGGTGCAGTGGACGCACACGACGTTGCCGTTTTCGTCTTCATCAAAACCGACGCATTTGACAAAGTAGGCGCCTCTGAGCCGCACTTCGTTGCCCGGGAACAGACGGAAATACTTTTTCGGCGGCTCCTTCATGAAGTCCTCCTGTTCGACAAACAGCGTTTTGGAAAACTTCGT
>CACWJV010000156.1 GCA_902761265.1 Oscillospiraceae bacterium
GGGGTTTGTCTGCTATAATTTTACCAAATCCTGACGGAGGGGTCAATATGAATGCGCAAAACTTTATCATTTTATATGTACTTTTAGGTGCGGTTTTGCTGCTCGGCGTTGTTTTGCTGTTTGTTTTGCTCCGGCGCACCGGCCGCGACGACACCGAACAGCTTTTGCAGCAGCAGTCGGACATGACGGCGCAGCTCGGCGGCCGGCTGCAGCAGATGCAGGGTGCGCTGGCGGACGAATTCAGCCGCAGCCGGATGGAAAACGCCCGCAGCCAAAGCGAAAACCGCCGCGAAATGACGGCGGCCATCGGCGAGATGAGCGGCCGGGTGGAAAAAATGATGCACGACAACTACGCGTTCAACGTCAAAACGTCGCAGACCATCTCGAACGCGATGCTCGATATGCAAAAGGGCAACGAGGAAAAGCTCGAAAAGATCCGCATGACCGTGGACGAAAAGCTGAACGAAACGCTGACGCGCCGGCTGGACAGTTCGTTTAAAACCGTCAGCGAACAGCTCGAAAACGTGTATAAATCGCTCGGCGAAATGAAGGTGCTGTCCACCGGCGTGACGGAAAATGTGACGTCGCTCAACCGGATATTGACCAACGTCAAAGCGCGCGGTACATGGGCGGAGGTACAGCTCGAAGGGCTGCTCGATCAGACGATCCCGGGCATGTATGTCAAAAACTTTGCGCCGCGCGAGGGCAGCCGCGAAGTGGTGGAGTTTGCCGTCAAGATCCCGTCGGGCGACGACAAGGAGCATTTCACGTTTATGCCCATCGACTCGAAGTTTCCGGTGGAGGATTACATCCGGCTGTGTGACGCGGCCGACAGCGGCGACGCCGCCGGCGTGGACGCCGCGCGCAAAGCGCTGGAAGTCCGGGTGCTTTCGCAGGCACGCGACGTAAAAAAATATATCAACGAGCCGGTCACGACGCCCTTTGCCATCATGTATCTTGCGACGGAGGGACTTTACAGCGAGATCCTCTCGTCCAAAAACGGCATCGCCGAGCGCTGCCAGAATGAATGCGGCGTAATGCTCGCCGGTCCGAGCACGATCACGGCGCTGCTCAATTCGCTGTCGATCGGCTTTCGCGCCATGGCGATCAACGAAAAAGCCAAGGAGGTGCGCACGCTGCTGGCGGCGGCCAAGGTGCAGTATGAAAAGTTCGGCGTGCAGCTCGACAAGGCACGCAAAAAAATCGACGAAGCCGGCCGCAGCCTGGACGACGCGCAAAGCCGCAACAACATCATTCAAAAGAAGCTGCGCGCCGTGGAGACGATGGATCGCAGCGAAGCGGACGAGCTGCTGGGGCTCGACGCGGAAGACGAATAAAAAAAGCACCGTATGGTGCTTTTTTTATTCAGGGGCGAGGGGAAAAGGGCCGAGGGCCAAGGGCTTCGTGCACAGTGCATAGTGACGCGCCGGACAATGTGCATTGCAGCAAAAGAATTCCCGCGCAGGAAATGAAAGAATGATAATGAATCATCATCCCGCAAAGCTGTATTGCACCAGCTTGTAGGTTGCGCGGCGGGCGGCAAGGTTGAGCGTCACTTTCATATTGCCGGCAAAGCTCTCCCAGCCCCAGTAGACCTCTGTGTCGCCGTCTGTTTCCTCCGGGTTTGGTTCGCCGTGCTGTTCGGCGTGCGCGGCGCGGATCTCGGCTCGCAGATCGTCAAACGATTTTTGCGGCAGAGAAAAGGAAAGCGTGGCGCCGCTGTCTTTGAAAAAGACCGTGACCTGGCCGACGTCGCAGTAGTGAAAGGCTGCGTCCGTGGCGTCCGCCGGAATCGCGGCAGGGAAGAACAGGTTGGACATATCGTCGTCCCATTTGCCGTAAGATGCCGGGTCGTTTGTTTCGGATGAAAGCCGGTACGCGCCGAACACCGTTTCCGGCGCGAAAACAGCGTCTTCATTGGACACGGCAACCCAAAAAGAAAACGCGTGCGCCAAAAGCAGCGGGATCAGCGCCAGCACAAGGACGACCGTTTTCGTTGTGCGATAGGCACGCGTCCGCTCCTTTTTGCGCAGTGCGCCGACGAACGCCCAAAGCGGAAACACAAGATAAAGCACCGCCAGCCACAGGTTGGTCGGGTTCCACGGATAAGCCAGTGTGACTGTCCAATAGATCAGCCCTGCCAGCGTGACGCCAAGCCACAAAGCAGAAAGCACGATTTTTATCATTTGCCACGGTTTCATACAAATCCCTCCTTTTTCCAGTATATCAAAGAGAAAACAATCCCGCAAGCAGAATCGGGATTGTTCAGAAAAATGTAAGGATTCCATGACGACCTTGCCAATATCGCTCCGCCGGTTGCGCGGGCGAAAAGAAAAAGAACGGCTGCCGGTTTTCCCGCGACCGCAATTCCGAATTCCGCATTCCGAATTAAAAAGAGCGGCCGCCGGTTTTCCCGCGACCGCAATTTTCAATTATCAAATTTCAATTCTCAACTTCAAACGTGCCGTTCTCAATCGCCGTGATCTGATCCACGCGGCGCTGATGGCGTCCGCCTTCAAATTCTGTGTTGAGGAACACGTCCACCATCTCAATGGCAAGCCCAGCGCCGAGCACGCGGCCGCCCATGCAAAGCGCGTTGGCGTCGTTGTGCAAACGGGTGTACTTCGCGCTGAAATAATCCGAGCAGCACGCCGCGCGGATGCCCTTGACCTTGTTGGCAGCCATGGAGATGCCGATGCCGGTGCCGCAGCAGAGGATGGCCTTTTCACATTTGCCGCTTACAACAGCCTGACAGGTTTTGTAGGCGATTTTGGCGTAGTCGATGGACTCCGGCGTATAGGTGCCGAAATCCTCATAGGCGACGCCGATGTCGTCGAGGTGTTTTTTGATTTCTTCCTTGAGGGCGAAGCCGCCGTGGTCTGCGCCGAGTGCAATCATGTTTTTTTTCTCCTTTACCGTGATTATTTATTAAAAGGTGGTACCTCTTAAGTGTATTTTCAATTCGGAATTCGGAATGCGGAATTCGGAATTGTGGGGCGCGGGTCTCCGGTGGAGACCTTTGCCGCAGGCAAAAACGCCGACCGAGTCGGCAGACGAGATTCGCCGCCTGCGGCGATGCGCCAAAGGTGGCTGTTTTTTATATTCTTTCCTTTACAGAAAGTGATTCATAACATTATTGTTTTTGAAACGGTCGTTTGGCGGGCGGGGTGTTAGATTTTGGAATCTGTTCAAGCGGATACGATCTGCTGTCTGGTGGTGGCAAATCGGCTGTTTCGCGGAGAAACGGTTCGATTTGGTTGCGATTATGCCCCGCGACCTTCATTCCGCATTCCGCATTCCGAATTCCAAATTAGCTTCGTGCGCTTCGCGCACGAAGCTCGCGTTCCGCCTGCGGCAGCCGCAGATAGACCGGCAAAAGCGCCTGCGCGTCGAGCAGCTTGCTCTCGTCAAAGTTTCGCTCCGCCGCCAGTGCGACCGACGCGGCGTTTTGAAACCGCGTGAGTGCCGGTGCGGCAGGGTAGGGCAAAGACTGCGCACACTTTTCGGCGCCGTCGCCGACAAAGATGATACGCTTGCCGCTGTATTGCTCCAGCAGTGTGCCGAGGTCTTCGATTTTGAGCGCGGCGTCTGCGGTCAGCCGTGTGACCGTGTCGCCCTGAATATCAAACAGCGCCGTATAGACCTGGTTGCACCGCGCGTCCATCACGGCGCACGCGAGCGTGTCCTGCCTGAGCAGATTGTAGGCGAGCCCCTCCAAAGTGGAAACGGCGAGCGCCTGTTTGCCGGTGCCGTCGCACAGCCCCTTGATGGCGGCGATACCGATACGGATGCCGGTGAACGAGCCCGGCCCGACCGCGCAGGCGAAACAGTCGATGGAATCCAGCGGTGTTTCGCTGTTTTGCAAAAGCGAATCGATCATCGGCAGCAGCGTGCGCGAATGGGTCAGCCCGGCGTTGGTGCTGCTTTGGGCGCGGATACGGCCGTCTTCCACAACGGCCACCGACGCACAAACCGCGCTGGTGTCAACAGATAGGATTCTCATAGTGTGAACCTCCGGAAAGCTAATTCGGAATTCGGAATGCGGAATTCCGAATTATGGAGCGCCGCCTGCGGCGATGCGCTGAACGTGTATTGGCAAAGGGATACTTTCCCGTCAGATATTGAAAAACGTAAACGTGGCGGGTACATGCTTCTTGTTTGAATCTGTGACAGCAGATACAATCAACCGCTTCCCGGAAGACACCGGTTCCCACCGCGGCAGAACTGTTTGGCTTGAAGAAGCATAAAACCGCGACCTCAATTCCGAATTCCGAATTCCGAATTCCGAATTGTTATAATTCGCTGCGAATCATGTTCGCCGCGTTCAATAGTAACGCGAATCGTGCGCTCCGGCAGCGCGTTTTCAATGTTTTCGCTCCACTCCACGGCGAGGATGCCGCCGGTCTCATAAAAATCGAAAAAGCCCGTGGCGTACAGATCGTCCCAGCTTTCTACACGGTACATGTCAAAGTGATAGAGCGTGTGTTTGTCGCCGTGGTATTCGTGGACCAGCGCAAACGTGGGGCTGCTGACCTCCTGCGCAATGCCGAGCCCTTTGGCAAGGCCGCGCGTAAACGCCGTTTTGCCCATCCCGAGGCCGCCGAAGAACGCAACGACCACCGGGCCGCGCAGCGTTTTTGCAAACTGTGCGGCAAACGCTTCGGTTTCCTGCGCGCTGTTGGTGACAATCTGCTGCATCGGTCTGCCTCCTTTCGGGTGATGCTTCTATTTTAGCACAAAATGCGCAGAAGTCAACCAAATGTATAAAAAGAAAAGTTCCCCTTGCATTCTGCGGCAAAATAGATTATGATATATAGGATCTATTCCGTTGTGCCGAAAAGGGGAGGGAGGAAACATGAAAGGACAAACGCTGAAAAAGGCGGTCAAGGAAACCGACTGGCTGTTTATGGCCCTTTGTTTCCTGCTGTCCGTCTTCGGAATCATGATGGTGGCAAGCGCAACCTACCGCACCCGCGGCGACGACGCGCTGCTTTCGCGCGACGCGCTGGTTATGGTGCTGGCGACGATACTGGGTATGGCGATCGCGCTGATGATCTCGTTTATCGACTACGATCTGATTTTGAAGCTTTGGCCCGTGTGGGCGCTCGGGTCGGTGGGACTGATGCTGCTGCTTTTAACGCCGCTCGGCGTGGCGCCCGACGCGCGGTCCGACGCGCGAAGCTGGCTGAAGGTCTTCGGTCTCGGCTCCTATACACTCTATCTGCAGCCGTCGGAGATTCTCAAAATCGGCTTTATCATCACCTTTTCCGTCCACCTCAACCGGGTACGCCACGATCTTTCGTCGTTTCGCAACGTGCTGCAGCTCGCTTTGCACGCGGCGATCCCGATCGGGCTGGTCGTCGTCACCGGCGACTTTTGCGGCGGGTCTGTTGCTGGTCGGCGCGGCGTCGCCGATCATCTGGTACCGCGTGTTCGACGATATCCAGCGCAACCGCATCCTCGCGTTGCTCAAGCCCGACGACTACCCGAAGGAGATCTATCAGCAGCGGCAGGCGATGCACGCGATGCAAAACGGCGGCCTCTTCGGCACGGGGTATCTCCACGGCGATTTCACCCAGAGCAACTCCATCCCGGAAAGCCAGAACGACATGATCTTTTCCGTAATCGGCGAAGAACTCGGCTTTGTCGGCGCGCTCGCGCTGCTGGTGCTGTTTGCGCTGTTTGCGCTGCGCGTGGTGCAAAACGGCAAACGTGCCCGCAACTTCTCCGCGCTGATGCTGTCCTACGGCATCATGTTTATGGTGATGGCGCAGATGGTCGTCAATATCGGCATGTGTACGCAGATGCTGCCCGTGATCGGCATCACGCTGCCGTTTATCAGCGCCGGCGGCTCGTCGATTATCTGTTTGTATCTCGCGGTCGGGCTCGCGCTGAGCGTCTACCGCTCCTCGCAGGGGCTGCAGTATGACGACTACCGCTATGCGCGGCTGGCGGTCAGTTACGATTGACGCCTTTCGTCAACTTGAACAACGATAAAAAAGAATTCTTTCTTTCTTTTTGCGTTTTTGCTTGTTGACTTTTACACTTTCGCGTGTTAAAATATCTGCAATATCACAAAATGCAGCGACGGAATTAAGCAATGCTTTTGTACCGTTCAGAGAGCCGGCGGTTGGTGTGAGCCGGTCGGAGGAAGCGTTCGCTGTCTCGTTCCCGAGCAGATCTGCCCAACGTCTTTGTGCTGTGTAAGCAGATCCGGCCAGCCCCGTTATCATGGCTGCGGACTTGTTAGAGTCCCGATAAGCGGTCGCTTTTGCGGCAACCAAGGTGGTACCACGGAGTTTCTTCGTCCTTGAGAGTTTTCTCAGGGACGTTATTTTTTTTCGAAAGGATGATTCTGATGCAAACCGTCACGTGTTCCGACGTCACCCTCAAACATGCGCTCTCTTTGAGCTTTAAAGAAAAAATCGAGATCGCAAAGCTGCTCGACAAGCTCGGCATTTCCGCAATCGAACTGCCGGTGTTTTCCGGCGAAAAGCGCGATGCGCTGCTGATCAAATCCGTCGCCGCCGGCGTCAGGGGCAGTGTGCTCGCCGTGTCGTGTCCGCTCGAGGAGAGCGGCATCGAAAGCACGTGGACGGCGCTGCAGGACGCAAAGCATCCGCGGCTGCAGCTGGTTGTGCCCACGTCCACGGTGCAGATGGAATACCTTTGCCACAAAAAGCCGCCCGTGGTGCTCGAAATGATCGGCACGCTGGTCAAAAAGGCCAAAAGCCTTTGCCCCGACGTGGAATTCGTGGCGCAGGACGCGTCGCGCAGCGAGCCGGAGTTTTTGGAAGCCGCGATCCAAAAGGCAATTGACGCCGGCGCAACGACCGTCACCGTGTCGGACGACGCGGGCATTATGACCGCCGAAGAGTTTGCCGCGTTTATCGGCGAGCTGCAAAAGGGCGTGCCGGCGCTGCGTGAGGTTCGCTTCGGTATGCAGTGCGACGACAGCTACGCAATGGCAAACGCCTGCGCCATCGCCGCAATCGGCGCCGGGGTAGACGAGATCAAGACCACCGTTGCCGGAAACAGCGCCGCCAACCTTTCCTCCGTTTCCCAATATATCCGCACGCGCGGAATGGATCTCGGCATCCGCACCGATATGCAGTACACGGTTTTGCAGCGCGCGATCAAGCAGATTTGCTGGATTCTGCACACCGAGCGCAGCAAGACGAGCGCGTTTGAAAATATCGGCGGCAGCGAAACGGCGGCGTTTGAACTGAACGAACACGACTCCATCACGCAGGTGATCGAGGCGGTCAAAGCGCTGGGCTACGATCTGTCCGACGACGACAACACCAACGTCTACCGCGAATTCAAGCGCATCTCCGTCAAAAAGACTGTGACGGCCAAAGAGCTCGAAGCCATCGTCGCGTCGTCCGCCATGCAGGTGCCGCCGGCCTATGTGCTGCAAAGCTATGTGATCAACTCCGGCAACGTGATTCGCGCCACGGCGCATATCACGATGCAAAAGGACGGCGAAACCATCAGCGGCCTTTGCACCGGCGACGGTCCGATCGACGCGGCGTTCCTTGCCGTGGAATCCATCGTCGGCCACCACTATGAGCTCGACGATTTCCAGATTCAGGCGGTCACCGAGGGCAAGGAAGCAATGGGCAGCGCGCTGGTCAAATTGCGGGCAGGCGGCAAGCTTTACGCCGGCAACGGCATTTCCACCGACATCATTGGCGCGAGCATCCGCGCCTATCTCAACGCGCTCAACAAGATCGTTTACGAGGAGGGCTGAGCATGAAACTTTCATTTTCCGTTCAGGGCTGGCAGGACTACAGTTGGGAGGATTACGTCTCCTATGCCGAAGACCTCGGCTTTGCCGGCATCGAGCTGCACGACCATATGGACGCACGCCTGTTTGAAAAAGAAGGACCGTTCCATAAATATTCCATGGGCGCCACGGTGCGCGCGCTGGCTGAAAAGCATCTGAAGATTTCCTCCCTTGCGCTTTTGTCCGATCTTTCGGCGATGGACGAAGCGGCCGCTGTTTCGATGATCGAACAGCGGATCGAGTTCGCAGCGAATCTGCATATCCCGTTTGTGAGCCTGTTTGTTTCCGGCAAAGGCGAAACCGCCGGCGACGCGCTGCTGCGTGTGCTGACAAAGGTTTTGCCGACAGCGGAGGACAAGGGCGTGACGCTGCTTTTGGAAACGCGCGGCCTGTTTTGCAACACGGCGCTGCTGCGCGAAACGCTCGAATCGTTTGCGTCCGACGCGCTCGCCGCGCTTTGGGATGTCCACGAGCCGCTGTTTTGCAACGGCGAGGACAGCGAAACGACGATCAAAAACCTCGGCGCCTATGTGCGCCATGTGCGTTTGACCGACAGCGAACAGACGGCGGACGGCCGTGCGTTCTGTCTGATCGGCGAAGGTGATCTGCCGCTGCAAAGCATCATGGACGCGCTCTCGAGCGTGAACTACGACGGCTTTTTGTCGCTGCACTGGGAAGCACAGTGGATGCCCGATCTGCCCGATCTCGATATCATCCTCTCCCACTTTGAAAACTATCTCTCCTCGTTTGACACCCCGGCGCATCAAAAGCATCCGCTCTATCTCAACCGCGCCGAAACGGGTCACTATGTATGGAAAAAGGACGCGCTGATTGAAAAGACCTTTTCACAGGTGCTTGACAAAATGGTGGAGGAGTTCCCCGACCAGTACGCGTTCAAATATACTACGCTCGATTACACGCGCACCTATGAGCAGTTCCGCGACGATGTGGACGAATGTGCGCGCGCGCTGCTTGCCGTTGGCGTTAAGCCCGGCGCCAAGGTCGCCATCTGGGCGACGAATGTGCCGCAGTGGTATATCACGTTTTGGGCCACAACCAAGATCGGCGCCATCCTTGTGACGGTCAACACGGCGTATAAGATTCACGAGGCGGAATACCTGTTCAAACAGTCCGACACCCATACGGTCGTGATGGTTGAGGGCTTCCGCGATTCCAACTATTCCAAAATCATGGCCGAGCTGTGTCCCGAACTGGAAACCACCCAGCCGGGCAAACCGCTGCACGCCAAGCGGCTGCCGTTTTTGCGCAACGTTGTCACCGTCGGTTTCCGCCAAAAGGGCTGCCTGACCTGGGACGAGCTGCTCGAACGCGCCGACAATGTGCCCAAAGAGGAGGTCTACCGCATCGCGGCAAACGTCGATCCGCATGCGGTGTGCAATATGCAGTACACCTCCGGCACCACCGGCTTCCCGAAGGGCGTCATGCTCACGCACTACAACGTGGTCAACGACGGCAAATGCATCGGCGACCGCATGGATCTTTCCACAGCCGACCGCATGATGGTGCAGGTGCCGATGTTCCACTGCTTCGGCATGGTGCTCGCCATGACCGCGTCGATGACCCACGGCACCACGCTGTGCCCGATTCCGTATTTCAGCCCGAAATCCTCGCTTGCGTGTATCAACCAGGAAAAGATCACGGCCTTCCACGGCGTGCCCACGATGTTCATCGCCATGCTCGAACATCCCGATTTCCCGAAAACGGACTTCTCCTATATGCGCACAGGCATCATGGCCGGCTCTCCCTGCCCGGTTTCCAAGATGCAGGACGTCGTTGACAAGATGCATATGAAGGAAATCGTCATCGTCTACGGCCAGACCGAAGCGTCGCCCGGCTGTACGATGAGCTCCACCGACGACCCGCTGGAGGTGCGCGTCAACACCGTCGGCCGCGCCATGCCGGAGATCGAATGCAAGATCATCGACCCCGAAACCGGCAAAGATCTGCCGGTCGGCGAGATCGGCGAATTTGTGGCCCGCGGCTACAATATTATGAAGGGCTATTACAAAATGCCCAAGGCGACCGCCGAAGCGATCGACAAGGACGGATGGCTCCACACGGGCGACCTCGCGTGCAAAACGCCGGAGGGCAACTACCGCATCACGGGACGCCTCAAGGATATGATCATCCGCGGCGGCGAAAACATCTATCCGAAAGAGATCGAAGAATTCATCTATACCCACGAAAAGGTCAAGGACGTGCAGGTCATCGGCGTGCCCGACGAACAGTACGGCGAAGAGATCTGCGCCTGCATCATCCTCAAGGAAGGCGAAACGATGACCGAGCAGGAGATGAAGCAGTACATTCTCGACCACATGGCGAAGCACAAGGTGCCGCGCTATATCGACTTTGTTGACGGATTCCCGATGAACGCCGCCGGCAAGATCCAAAAGTTCAAGATGCGCGAAAACGCCGTGAAAAAATACGGACTGGAAAAAGCCGCCGCCATCGAAACGGCATAAGAGGTGAAAACATTGTTCCCTGTCATTGATACCCATTGCCACATCTATCCCGACAAAATCGCGCTCAAAGCCGCGAAAGGCATCGGCTCGTTTTACGATATCGGCATGCATTACGACGGCCGGCTCGACACACTCAAAGCGGTCAGCGCTCGTTCGCACGTTGTCCATTCCGTCATCTTTTCCGTGGCCACCACGCCGCATCAGGTGCATTCCATCAACACCTTCATCGCGCAAAACGTGCGCGACGGCGGCGGACGGTTTACGGG